>JAKFYA010000162.1 GCA_021731095.1 Acidobacteriota bacterium
CCCCCGCCACAAGATCGGCGGGCACGCCAAGGCGATGGTGGTCACCGGTTCGCGCCTGGAGGCGGTGCGCTACAAGCAGGAGTTCGACAGCTACATCCAGGACAAGGGCTATCCGATCAAGAGCCTGGTGGCGTTCTCCGGCACCGTCGAGGACGACAAGGTTCCCGAGAAGACCTATACCGAAGTGGGGATGAACGACGGGATCAAGGAGAAGGAGCTGCCGGATACATTTGCCAAGCCGGAGTTTCGCGTACTGCTGGTGGCCGAGAAGTACCAGACCGGATTCGACCAGCCGCTGCTGCACACGATGTATGTGGACAAGCGCCTGGCGGGCATTCAGGCGGTGCAGACCCTGTCTCGCCTGAACCGCACGCATCCGCTCAAGGACGACACCTTCGTCCTGGACTTCGTCAATGACCCTGCCGAGATCCAGGAGGCGTTCCGCCAGTACTACGAAGGGTCGGTCATGGGCGAACAGGTCGACACGAACCGGCTCTATGAGGTCAAGTCGGAGCTGGACGCCTCCGGAATCTACCTCCAAACCGAGGTCATGGAATTTTCGGGAGTCTTCTTCGCCCCCAAGCGTCGGCAGAGTCCCGGCGATCACAAGGCAATGAACGCCGTCCTCGACAAGGCCGTGGCCCGCTTCGTCCAGTTGCAGAACAGCGAGGAAGAGGACGCCGAGTTGTGGCGCGGCAAGGTCCAGGCGTTCCACAACCTGTACAGCTTCCTGAGCCAGGTGATCCCGTACCAGGACAGCGACCTGGAGAGACTGTTCACGTACTTGCGCCATCTCGCGCTGAAACTGCCCAAGCGCAAGAGCGGCGCCGGCTACCTGTTCGACGAGGAGATCGAACTGGACTATTACCGTCTTCAGAAGATCAGCGAGGGCTCGATCAGCCTCAACGAAGGGTACGCCAAGCCGCTGGACGGGCCGCGCGAGGTCGGCTCGGGCATGGTGCGGGAGGAGCTCGTTTCGCTGTCACGGCTGATCGACATCATCAACGGGCGCTTCGGAGGCGAACTCAACGAAGCGGACCAATTGTTCTTCGACCAGATCGCGGAGGCGGCCAGCCGGAGTGAAGCTCTCCAGAAGGCCGCAACGGTCAACTCGCTCGACAAGTTCCAGCTGGTATTCCGGCAGGCCCTCGAGGCGCTGTTCATCGAGCGCATGGAGCTGAACGAAGGGTTGTTCACCGACTATATGGGCAAGCCCGAACTGCAGGAACTCGTGTCCAAGTGGCTTGGCGCCGAGGTCTATGACCGCCTATCGACAGGAAGCCCGAGCCCATCCGGGAACATCGCCCGGCAGGCATGAGGCTGGATTGGTAACTGAAAGTGAGAGAAGCCGGCTGCGACAGTTGCCTTTCGCCTGGGATTTCGTAGGCGTTTGGGTCATCTCCGCTCAGCCAAGCCGAGAGCCAGCCGCCTGCCTTTCAATGACCCTCTTAAGAGCTGCCACACCGGCGTCGGCCGCCAGCCGCAGGCCTGAGCCAGCCTCCAGCTGACCAAGAAGCCTCGGCACATTGATGCCCGCGATGACGACCTCGGCTGTGCCAGCTCCGTCCGTCCGAACCTGCACGCGCTGCTGAACACGCGGCGCAGTGTCTGTTGACGGATACAGCAGGACGCAGAACTTCGGGCCTCCAGCCGTCGTTGATCGGGCCATCGCCAACGCGTAGATGGCCGCCTGATAGAGATCCCCAGGCTGGAGTGGCTCCCCGTCGTACCCCTTGTACTTCGCGTCAACGGGCAACTGACACGCCGCCGTGCGGTCTGACAGCAGTACGTCTGGACGGAGAGAGCCGAAGGGCTTTCCGGCATCAGGATCCCACAAGATTGAGCGGTCACTCTTCTGGGGGTGAATCTGCACACCCTCTGGCCCCAACGTATCGCGCAGCACCCGAACCACGAACTCTTCGAAGAGCCGCGGCATGCTCAACATGAACGAGAAGCCCCTGATGACGCCCGAGCCAAGCAGGTCTGAAGCCGTTACGCCCTCCACCATGAGATAGGCCAGCGCCAGCGCATGCCGATAGTGGTGGTTGGTGCGGGTGATCTCGGGCCTTTGCACGGGCGCGATGCCGTCGTCTTGGCACAACTCTTCCCAGGCGGAGGCCACTCGGCGCACCTCTGTCGCCGCGGCGGGGCTCCGCACGCCCTTCCTCGCGACACGAAGCGCCCGGAGTAGCCACTGGTTCTCAGGGATGTCGCGAACCCGGTCTTCGAAATCGCAGACGAGACGATCCAGCCTGCCCCACCGCTGGAGCACCTGCGCCTTCACGTCCAACCTTCCGCGTAGCACAGTCAACTCATCGTGCTGAGGCAGATAGTCGGCCTGCACGCCACGCTGCAGGACCTCGTCACACGCGCGGGCAAGCAAGAGGGCCAGCAAGTCAAAGAGGCTGTTGCCTTCCGCCTCGAACGTCGCCTCTGGCGGGTACCACTTCAGGAGCTGGAGGCCGTGCACATACTCCAGCAGTCGGACAAGGTTTCGGTGGCCCTCTATGAGTCGCGGCTCTACCCGAATCACACAGGCTTCAAGGAATACCACGCCCACCCATCCCCTTGCCTTGACGCTAACGCCTTCACGGGATTCAGTAACGGTCAGTCGCCGCTGCTCGGCAAGCTCTGCCACCAGTCGCCGATCGCGCGTCGACAGCTGCAGGCCAGGGAGATACGCCTCCGTCCACTCGGCCAACACGCACTCCGGGCGCGCCGCCGTATTCACTGGTGGCCTGGTCCGTTCACGACGCGAGAAAGTGCAGCCGCCAAGGCATCGGGCTGCTCGAGGACCTTGACCTGAATGACCTGCGCCTCGGCGTCAACGATCTCGGGGCCGAGGTAGTCGGCCAGCGCCCGGTAGTCTTCGTAGCAGTACTCCTGCAACAGGGGAATCACCTCATACCGGAATCGCTTGGCAAACTCGTCGACATCACTGACGGGCTCGCCATCCGTCAGGAAGAAGGAGTGTCCGATCTGCTTCTCTCGCCCGACCTTCCTGGAGATAAGTGCATTGAGATGGTCCAAGAGATCGCTCAGGCTCAGGTCTCCAAAGCGACGCCCTTCCAGCAGGGATGAGTCTGGCATCAGCTCGTGAAAGGCGAATCGACGCCGGATGGCCGCATCGAGCACCTTGATGCTCCGGTCCGCGGTGTTCATGGTTCCCACGATGTACACGTTGCCGGGAACCGAGAAGGCCCGCCTGCTCTGCGACAGCACCACCGACGACTCGCGCTTGTCTGCCTCGAGCACGGTGATGAGTTCGCCGAAAATCCTCGGCAGATTGCCTCGATTGATCTCATCGATGAAGACAACAAACCGCTTGTTTGGCTGAATGGACGCCGAGTCGCACACGCGCTTGAAAATGCCGTCGACAAGACCGAGACGCAGCCCGGAATCCTGTGCCTCGAGGGGCCTGTAGCCCTCCACGAAGTCTTCGTAGCCATAGGACGGGTGGAAGGTGACCATGGTCACCTGAGGGCAGGAGTCGCCCACGGCGGAGGTCAGCCTTCGCCACTCGTCCCTTGCTCGTGGCGCGTCGGCCAGAACCTCGGCAGCCGACACTCCCTCGCTGGAGAGCAGCCAGTACAGGAGGAACCGTCGCGCCGTATACGTCTTTCCCGTACCCGGGGGGCCATACAGCACCAACTGCTTACGCTCCTCCAGTCGTTCGCCCAACTCCGCCAGGGTTCGGTCCAGGACTGGCGATGACGGCAACGTCGCTGTGTCTTGCCCCGCTCGCTGGCCTGCCAGCAGGAGCTCATACTGCTCCAGCGGGACAGGGCCTACCGTCACGAATGCCCACCGCTGCTGCGGTGGGATGGCCCGCGCCTGTGCTTCATCCCACTTAACGCGAATGCGGTGCGGATGGTCATTGCCCTCACCAGCCCACTCGTAAGGAGGATCCTGGACCTCTCCGACCGCCAGAATTCGGCTCGTGCCTCTGTTGGCCAAGACTAAGTCGCCAGGCCTGATCTCGGTAAGGGACCAGACTTCCTTGGACTTCCGAGTCAACGTGGCCTTGCCCGCCGGTGCATCACCGTACTCAGGCCCATACTCCGCACGGAACCGTTCGAGAAACCCCGCATAGCCCTCGAACGCACCGAGGTCGCCAACCTTCGGCCACCCCACCGGGATGTACTGCCCTTTCACACACTCGTCCCACAAACGCGCGTCTTCACCGGGTGCGATCTTGTAGATGGCTCTTGCTTCCCTCGGATCGTCCCAGTGATAGAGAAACCGCATCAGTTCCCCAGGCGTAAACCCCTGCAGCTCAGCCTTGTCTCGCAGTTCAGTCAGAAGCCTGCGGTTCAGCTCGACCGCACCCAGCTTCCTAGATGCCTTCTGTTCCGCGCCAACCAGGCGATAGCGGAACCTTGCCAGATGCGCGGTTGAGTAGACGGGAAGAATGTCTTGAGGGAAGTAAATGTGAAGGGTCTTGAGCCACAGCGCAGGGCCGTACTGAAATGGGACGAGCTCGTCCAGCTCCTCCCATCTCCCAGCAGCCGCCCGGTCAAGCATCGTCACTACGCTGGCGCGGATGGCGGCCCAGGCCTTCTCCTCGTTCTCGAAGTCAGACGGGAAGTACCAGCCAGGCTTCTGCCGGCGTTTGAAGATGGCGTGCTTGACCGAACTCCCGCCGCTGATGCTGCCGAGCTCCCGGCTGGCGAACTCGAGCCAGCGGCAATAGCTGTCAGACGAGTCTTCCTGCCCTAGCGCATATCGCTCCAGAGGCATCGTGGCCCAGCCATCACGTGGGAATCTGCGAATGATCTTCTCGCGAGTGAGTTCGCCGGCTTGCTCCTCGGCCACTGCGGCCGGGCGATTGAACGAGGCGAGTGCTTCCTTGAGGGTCTGAGGCATGGCTGGCACAGTAGAACACAGACAACTCGCGAGACCGCACGCGCGCGGTGCAGTCCCAGCGAGCTCCCCGCTCCCCTACTTCCCCCTCCGCACCGCCAGGCCGTCCACGCCCCGGCTCCGCAGCACGGAGCCGCTGGCGAAGTGCGCGCGCTTCATGCTGACGCGGTCCGTTGCGACGCCATACACCGGCTGCTCGTCCTGCAGCGTGGCGGCGATGGCCAGCAGCTCCGGGTCCGAACCGGCGTAACGGAGGATACGCGCCCGGGTGGCGTAAATGCGGGCCACCAGGCGGTCCACGGCGCGGCTGCGCTGCCTGCGCAGGCGGTGACTGGCTGTGGACATGTGCCCCCCTTTGACGCCGTGACTGAGCCACTTCCGGGACAGGGCTGCTCCAAGGACGTTGCTGCTCCAGAGCCAGCGCCACTCCCGGTTCGATGGTCCAAGGCTACGGCGCCGGCGTGACAGCCTAGGTCCTACGCCGCCTGTTCGCCGGAGGGGGCGTGCGCCACGGCCAGATTCCTCCCACCTCAAGCGCCCCAGGTCGGGAGTTCTTCAGGCGCTGGACGGTGACCAGGCCGTGCTTGACCTTCCGCCTGCGATGCCATCCCTGCGGTATATTCAATGTAGATACGGAGACACCCGTGACCACACAACTCGCGCGCTGGGGCAACAGTCTGGCCCTTCGCTTGCCTAAGTCCGTCGCCATGGAAGCCAACGTCGGCGAAGGCGACACGGTGGAAGTGACGGTGAAGGATGGCGCGATCGTGATCAGCCGGGCGCCCTGCCGCTACACACTGGAAGAACTGCTTGAGGGCGTGACCGACGAGAACCGCCACCCGGAAACGGATTGGGGTCCACCGGTTGGGCGTGAGGAGTGGTGAGCGCCGCCCCCTATGTGCCCGACGCGGGACACCTTGTCTGGCTCACCTTTGACCCGCAGGTCGGGCACGAACAGGGTGGCCGGCGCCCCGCGCTGGTGCTGTCCCGCCGGGCCTACAACGAGCGCATCGGCCTGGCGGTAGTCTGCCCGGTCACGAGTCGCGTCAAAGGCTATCCGTTCGAGGTCCGGCTTCTGGACACGGACGGTGTGACCGGCGTGGTCCTGAGTGATCAGGTGAAGAGCCTGGACTGGCGAGGCCGCCGCGCCGAGTACGCCGGCACCGCCGGGGAGACAGTGCTGACAGAGGTCCGCGAGAAAGTGCGCCCCCTACTCGGGCTGTGAGTGTGCGAGCCCCGTCATGTAGACAACGGTGCCGTTACTCCGGCAGCGCGTTCAACTCGTAGCTGGTGCTGCGCCCGCCCGCATCCGACTTCCGTAGCACGCCGCGTGCGAGCAGGTCGTTGAGGTCTCGCAACGCGGTGTCCGGCGAGCACTTGGCGAGAGCCGCCCATTTGCTGCTGGTGAGCTTGCCGTCGAAACCATCCAGCAACTGATTGAGCAGCGCAACCTGTCGCTCGTTGAGCGGCGTGGTCGCCCAGTGCTGCCAGAAGCGAGCCTTGGCCAACACCTCGTCAAGCGTGTGCTGGGCCTGGTCGACGGCGCGATGAAGCGTCTGCAGGAACCAGGCGAGCCACTCGGTGACGTCCATCGACCGCCGCTGGGTCTGCTCCAGGATGTCGTAGTAGGCCGTGCGCTCCCGCTGGATCTGCGCCGACACACTGTAGAAGCGTTGCGGGCTCCCCTCGGCGCGCGCCAGGAGCAGATCTCCGAGAGCCCGGGCGATACGTCCGTTGCCGTCGTCGAACGGGTGCACCGTGACAAACCACAGATGCCCGAGCCCGGCCTTGAGCAGCGGCGGTTCGCCTGAGGCACGATTGACCCAGTCCAGGAAGCGGCTGGTTTCGGTCTCCAGCCGTTCGGCAGGCGGCGCCTCGGAGTGCACGCGCTGGCAACCGATGGGGCCCGACACGACCTGCATGGGACCACCCGCGTCGTCGCGCCAGGCACCAACCTTCACCCTGGACAACCCTGCATAGCCGGTCGGAAACAGCGCGGCGTGCCAGCCGAACAGCCGCTCGCGCGACACCGGCGCCTGGCACCGGGCGGTGGCATCGAGCACCATCTCGACCACGCCTTCGACGTGCCGATCCACCGGGGCCAGCGCCCCGATACCCACACCCAGCCTGCGGGCGATGCTTGAACGCACCGAATCGACGCTGAGCTGCTCACCTTCGATGGCGCTGGTCTTCACCACGTCCTCGGTGAGCGCGGCCAGGCTGGCCTGGTCGCGCAGCGCCATGCCGACGTCGGCCAGGCGGCCCATCAGGAGCCCCTGGGCGCGGCTGACCTCAGCCATCGGCACAGCCAGAGCGGCCAGATCGAAGCGCCAGGTCGGCCAGTCGTCGGCCTGCCAGATGAACTGGTAATCGCCGCCATTCATGCGGAGATTATGCGCGCAACCCTCCGCACGCGCAAGCTATTCACTGCACATATTGCGGTGAATAGTGCGCCAATCGCCGCAGGAGGGTTCCGGATCTGGGCCGCGCTCAGCTCACCACTACGACACCCTTGAACATGCCCGCGCCGCAGGTGAACGACAGTTCACCGGCCTTCGCGGGGGTGAACTCCACCACCACCGGCACCTTCAGTGGCAGCGGCTTTCTGATGTTCAGCGACGGGAACACCACGTCGGTGCCGCAGGAGGTCTCTTCGGTGCGGATGAAGGTGATGCGGGCCGGCACGCCGGCGCGCAGGCGCACGGTGGCGGGCGTGAACTCCTGGGCGCCGACGTTGACGGTGGCGGTCTGCACGGCAGGCTCACGACTGCCAGCCGGTGCGGGCACTGGCGCACTGGCCGTGGCCGAGCCTTCTGCCGAAGACGGAACGCTGGCGCGCAGGCCGAGGCGCTCGCGCTCGGCTCGCACGTAGAAGCTGCCCTCGCCGACGACGCGGTCGCCGGTGGCCACACCCGCAAGCACGGCCACCTGATTCCCGGCTATCGCGCCCAGGCGCACTTCGCGCTCGATGTAGCGCCCCGGTCCGGCCGGGTCCACCAGATACACCACCGTCCGGTCACCCACGTGCTGCACGGCGCTGCGCGGAATGCCAGGCACTGGCCGGCTGGCGTCCATCCCAAGCGCCACCTCGGCATACATGCCCAGGCGCAACGCCTGCCTGGCGTTGGGCACTTCCACGCGCAGCTTGGCGGTGCGCGTCTCGGCGCTCAGTTGCGGGTCGATATAGCTGACGCGTCCGCTGAGCGCCAGGTCCGGGTAGGCGCGCGTGGTCACGGTGGCCACGCTGCCAACATGCACACGCGAGAAGTCCTGTTCGTACACTTCGGCCACGACCCACACGGTGGAGAGATCCGTCACGGTAAAGAGGCGCGTGGCCGGGTCCACATTCAGCCCCACATTGCCGAGGCGCTCGGTAATCACGCCGGCCTGGGGCGCCACCACCGCTGATGTCACGCCCTGCGTCGTGCCTGGCGACAGGGCCTCGATGGCGCGCGGCGTCAGCCCCAGCAACTGGAGGCGTGCCGCGGCGCTGGCCAGGTCTGCCAGGCGGGCCGTGTGCTCGGCGTGCAGCCGCTCCAGCTCCTGCTGGCTCGCGGCGCCCAGTTTCACGAGACGCTCGGTCCGGTTCAGTTCCAGCTCGTGTGCCGCAAGCTCGGCACGCACGGTGATGTAGCGCGTCTGCGCCTCGGACAGCTCCGGGCTGAACAGCTCGGCCAGCGTGTCGCCCTTCTTCACGGACTGGCCCAGCTCCACTGCCACGCGCGTGAGTCGTCCGCTGAGAAGCGGCGTCACCGCCACCTGCCGATACGCATTGGCCTCCACCACTCCCGGCGCGCGCAGACTGTCGGCCGCAGCCACTGTCCCGACGGTCTCCACGGTCACACCGCCCCGCGCGGCGGCTTCGCTCCCGAGACTGATAGCGACATCGGGGAGCGGTGCCGACCTGTCGGCCATGCCAGCGTCATGCGCGTGCCCGGCAGCCGTGGCCGCGACTGGTGCGCCGGACGGCGTTGCGGGCGTCGCACCGGCTGGCGCTGACACTCCGTCGCCTGTGGCGCCCGACGCCGCCCCTCCGCGAGGACCGCCCAGATACACCGCCCCCGCACCCACTGCCAGACAGAGCAGCGCGCCTCCCGCCAGCGCGGTCCACGAAACGTTGACACCTGTTGTCGTGCTCACAGCCCACCTCCCTGCGCCACGATGAGCGCCGCGCGGGCCTCCCAGGCCTCGCGCAGCGCTGCCGTATAGGCCTGTTCAAAGTCCAGCAGCCGTCGCTGCTCCACCAGCACATCCGACGCAGTGCCCCTGCCCAACGCCAGCGCCTGTCGCACCACCTCAAGATTCCGCCGCGCGAGGTCGCGCGTGTCGCCCTGATAGAGCGCCAGCGCCTGCCGTGCGCGCGCGTCGCGTGCGGCCGCCGTAGCCACCTCTGACTGCGCCATCAGCCGCACGGACGCCCGGCCGGCGTCGGCCGCAGCGCGGGCGGCCTGCGCCGCGGCCACTTGTCCCTGATTGCGGTTGAAGAGCGGCACGGTCACCGTGGCACCTGCGGCGACGTAGTTGAACTGGCCGCGAATCGGTTCGTGCGCGCCCGTCGGCCCGAACCCCATCTGCGGAAACGCCGAGTCCATGCGCATGTAGGTGCCAGAGAGGGTGACGTCCACGCGCCCCTCGCGTCGTGCCTGATCGATCTGCGCGTCGGCAAGCCGGACCCGCGCCTCCGCCTCGCGCACATCCGGGCGTGTGGTCGCATCGGCGCGAGGCGTGCCTTCGTTGCGGGATGCACCTGCGGCGTCGTCGCGTCCCGTGGCCACCAGTGCTTCAATGCCGTCGCGCAACCGCAGCGGCGCGTCGGGCGACAGGCCCATCGCCTGCCGCAGCTCCAGCAGGGCCACCTCTGCCCGGCCGCTGGCCATCGCCACCTCGGCCCGCAGCCGTCGCAGCTCCACCTCCAGCAGGTCGCCATCCAGCGCCCGCCCGGCGCCTTCCTGCACCCGGGCGCGTGCCAGCTCGCGTTCGCGTGCGGCGATGGCCAGCACATCTGTCGCCACCTCCACCTCGCGCTGCGCCGCCGCGGCCAGGCCATACTGCAGCCGCACGCGGCCCGCCACCTGCCGTTCGTGCTCGGTCACCGCCAGCCGCGCCACCGCCACTTCCTCTGCGGCGGTCTGCCGACGCCCCTCGCGCCGGAACAGCTCCAGCGGCCAGGCCACCCCCACCGTCGCGAGGGAGTCGGACCCTCCGGGTTCCCCACGTCGTTCCACCATGACCATGGGGTTGGGACGCGCGGCAGCCTGACGCTGCATGCCGAGCGCCACGTCCACACCGGCCTTCGTGGCCCGCAGGTCGGGCTGCCGGTCGAGGGCGCGGTCAATCGCCTCGCGCAGGCCGAGCGCCGCACCATCGACCGGTGCCGAGGCCGGCGGCGCGGTCTGCGCGCGCACCGCCGTCGCGCTCCACCCGAGCATGAGCCCCAGCATCAGTGGCGCCATCAGCGTGCCCATCCGCGCAGCTCCTCGTGTTCTCCGCTGTGTCGTCATTGCACCGCTCCCTGGAACTCGACCGTCCCGTGCCCGGCCGGTCCTGTCCACTCAAGACGCAACTGCCAGTCGCCCGCCATGCCGAACTCGGCCGTGGCGGCATAGCGGCCCTTGACGGCGGTGGGCGTGACCGCGAGGTTGCCAGACATCACCATGCCGGGCATGGCCATGTGTGCGGCGGCCTGCACCGTGCCGACATCCCGCAACTGCCCATCCGCTCCGCGGAACTCCACGATGAAGCGGTTGCGTCCGTTGTGCAGCGCGCCGTCTGGCGACCGCAGCACGATGTCGAGCGTGCCAGCCTTCACCGTCTGCAGCACGGTGGTGCCGGCACTCTCGGCCCGCTCGCGGTTCCGGTCGCCAGTGAACCGCCATCCCGCGACGCCTGTGGCCACCACCACCACGAGCACGCCCGCCA
>JAKFYA010000073.1 GCA_021731095.1 Acidobacteriota bacterium
ACCCACTTGGCGTACATCGTCCCGATGATCGTTTCCGACGTCGGGCGGACGACGAGACGCTCCTCCAGCTTTTCCTTGCCCCCGTGTGTCACCCAGGCCACTTCCGGCGCGAAGCCTTCCACATGCTCCGCCTCCTTCATGAAGAGGCTCTCGGGAATGAACATCGGGAAGTAGGCGTTGACGTGTCCCGTCTCCTTGAACCGCTTGTCGAGGGCCTGCTGCATCAGCTCCCAGATGGCATAGCCATAGGGACGAATCACCATGCACCCCTTCACCGGCGAGTAGTCGGCCAGTTCCGCGCGGCGTACCACGTCGATGTACCAGCGACCGAAGTCCTGAGACTGTGGGGTGATCTTTTCGGGCAGGTCTGGAATGTGTTCGGAGGACATAGGTCGATGGGAACTCGGGACTACGGAAGGGTCGCCGTTTCGGCGACATGGCGCTTCCAGTGTACGTCGTCGTGTGCGGGAAAGTCTGTCCGGAAATGACCGCCACGGCTCTCCTGGCGACGCAGGGCCGCCCGGGCCATGAGCAGGCCGACCATCAGGAGGTTGGCGGTCCGGCGCACCGCCGGCTCCACTTGAACCGTTCGCGCCAACCGCTGCTGGCTGGCGGCCTCCCAGCGTTCGAGCGTCGATACTGCCGACTGCAGCCCTTCGGCGTCGCGCAGCAGGCCAACCTGTCGCCACATGAGGTCTCGCACACCCGCGTCATCCGGCACGGCCTCGTCCGCGCCGAGGGTCCGGGCAGCCGGTGCGCTGACGCAGGGCGGTTCCGGCCAGACCGAGACCTCGCGGCCGTCGACCATGGCCGCCGCTGCGCGCGCACCAAACACCAGACCTTCAAGCAGGGAATTGCTGGCCAACCGGTTGGCGCCGTGGACACCCGTGCAGGCCACTTCGCCGGCGGCGAACAGGCCAGGCAACGAGGTCTGGCCGAACAGGTCCGTGGCCACCCCACCCATCATGTAGTGAGCCGCAGGGCTGACCGGAATCAGGTCGCGCGCCAGATCAAGTCCGGCGGCACGACAGGCCTGTGCGATGGTGGGGAACCGCTCGTGAATGAACGCCGGCGACAGGTGCTGGACGCTGAGATAGACCGGCGCGCCGGTGCGCTGCGCCTCGCGCACCATGGCGCGCGACACGCGGTCCCTGGGGGCCAGGTCACCGTCCGGGTCATAGCGCGACACGAAGGCCTCGCCCTCGGCGTTGACCAGACGCGCGCCTTCACCCCGCAGCGCTTCGGACAACAGGAAGCGAGGCGCCCCCGCCACATTCATCACCGTCGGGTGAAACTGGACGAACTCGAGATCCCGGACACGTGCGCCGGCCCTGTACGCCATGGCGATGCCGTCGCCAGTAGCCACGGCGGGGTTGGTGGTTTCCCTGAAGACCTGTCCGGCGCCACCGGTCGCCAGCAGCGTGGCATGTGCGTCGGCCACACGCACGGCGCCCTCGCGGTCCGCAAAGGTCACGCCGACGCAGCCACCGTCCCGGACGATGAGACTCGTGACCAGCGCGTCATCACACACACGGATGCGCGGATGTGCGGCCACCCGCGCCCAGAGCGCCCTGGCAATCTCGCGCCCCGTCGCATCACGTGCGTGCAGCACACGGCGCACGCTGTGTGCGGCTTCGCGCGCGAACGCGATGTCGCCGTTCGGGGCGCGGTCGAATGCCACGCCCCAGTCACACAGCTCCTGCACGTAGCGGGCGCCGTCGCGCACGAGCACGTCCACCGCTGCCGGGTCGCAGAGCCCATCGCCCGCAGCCATCGTGTCGCGCGCATGGAGGGCCACTGAGTCGTCAGGTCCCAGCGCCGCTGCAATGCCGCCCTGGGCATACCCGGTGTTGCTCTCGGCCGGGTCTGCTTTGGTCAGTACAACCACATCACCCGCATCGGCCAATGCCAGCGCCGCGCGCAGCCCGGCAATGCCGCTGCCAATGACGAGGAAATCCCCCCGAACGTCCACCGGGTGCTATCCTAACTCGGCTGAGGTCCTGACGTTGCGACCACAGCCCATCCGAGACACCGTGACTGCAGCCCCCACACCCGTCGCGCCTATCCGCATCCCCGTTCATACCGGCTCGCGCCAATCCTCCATCGTCATCGGCGACGGCGTCACCCAGCAACTGGCGACGCTGCTCGACGAGGCAGGCGTCGGCAAGACCCGCTTCGTGGTGTCCAGCCCGACGGTCTGGAAGTTCCACGGCGAAACCATCAGCCGGGCCATGGGCCGGGCGGAGGTCGTACTCATTCCTGATGGTGAGCGCTCCAAGCACCTTCAGACTGCGGCCCGCATCTTCGAACCACTGATCCGCGGCGGGGCAGACCGCGGCAGTGCCATTGTGGCCGTTGGCGGCGGTGTGATTGGCGACGTGGCTGGTTTTGCGGCGGCCACCTTCCTTCGCGGGATCGCCGTGGCCCATGTGCCCACGACCCTGCTGGCGCAGGTCGACAGTTCCATCGGCGGAAAAGTGGGCGTGAACCATGCCCTGGGCAAGAACCTCATTGGTGCGTTCCACCAGCCGGCCGTCGTCATCACCGACCCGCTGGTTCTCAAGACCCTGCCACGCCGCGAGTTCCGCTCTGGCCTCTATGAGGTGGTGAAGTACGGCATGATCGCCAGCCCGGACCTGTTTGCCCGGCTGCTGCGCGATACGCGCGCCATCTTTGCCCGCGACCCGGACGTGCTTCGGCCGGCCATTGCCGAATCGGCCCGCATCAAGGCCGAGGTCGTCGGAGCGGATGAGCACGAGTCCGGCCCACGGCGCGTACTGAATTTCGGCCACACCATCGGACATGCGTTCGAATCGGTGACGAAGTACCGCCGCTTCCGACACGGCGAAGCCATCGCGCACGGCATGCTCGCGGCGGCCGACATTGCCGTGGAACGTGGGGTCCTCGACGAGGCCGACCGCCGCGCCCTGGCGACCCTGATCAGCACGCTCGGCCCGCTGCCCACCATCACCGACCTGCCACTCGCCGACCTGCTGGCGGCCGTCCGTCGCGACAAGAAGGTGGTGAATGGCCGCCTCAACTTCGTGCTGTGCACGAAGATCGGCGAAACGGCCATCGTGGGCGACGTCACGGAAGACGAGATGGCCGCCACGCTCCGACGCATGGGCGTCACGACCTAGCGCACCCTCGGTCAGCAGGAGATCCCCGTGACGTGGCTCGTTCGCATGCTTGTGGCGCTGGCCCTGCTCGGCGCCGCCTTCGGCGCACTCAACTACCTGGCCTCAGAGCGCGTCGAGGTAGTCACCCTGCACACCGCCGATGCCAACGGACAACTGAAGGACACACGCATCTGGGTCGTGGATCACCAGGGCGCGGCCTTCATTCGCGCCCGGAGTGGCTCGGGCTGGCATGCACGGCTCACGGCCGCCAGGCATATTGAGGTGACCCGCGGCGGCCGGCGCGCGCGCTACACCGCCGCCAGCCATCCTGAACTTCTGGATGAGATCAACGCGACCTTCCGCGACAAGTACGGCTGGGGCGATGCCTTCATCTCCTTCACCCTCGGTGGCCGCGACGACGCCGTCGCGCTCGCGCTCATCCCCGCACCCTGACGACGACGGAACGAGGGAGGACGGCGACCTGACGCCGCGCTAGTTGGTGTCGACGAGCCCGTGCTCTTTCAGCTTCTGCTGCAGCACCTTCACCGTCACCTGCAGCACATCGGCCGCCTGGGTCCGGTTGCCACGCGCCTCCCGCAGGGCAGACAGCACCATCCGGCGCTCGACCTCTGCCGTCGCTCGCCGCACCCCTTCGGCCAGTGTGCCGGTGAGGTCCACCTGGTCCCAGGGGTCCAGCGCTGCGGCCGTGGCAAGGCGCGACTGCAGGTTGAGGTGACGCGGCGTGATGGTCTGTCCGTCGCAGAGAATCATGGCGCGCTCGACACAGTTCTGCAGCTCACGCACATTGCCTGGCCAGCGGTAGGCGCAGAGTTCGTCCAGCGCCTCCGCCGAGAAGGAGACGGCCGGCTTGCTCAGCTCGCGACAGAACCGCTCGGCAAAGTGCGTGGCCAGCATCGGGATGTCCCCGCGTCGTTCGCGGAGGGGCGGAATGGTGATGGGAAAGACGGATAGCCGGAAGTACAGGTCCTCGCGAAAGCGCTTGGCGGCCACCCACGCCCGCAGGTTCCGGTTGGTCGCTGCCACCACCCGCACGTCAACCTGCAGCGGCACGGTGCCTCCGACGCGCTCGAACGTCCGTTCTTCCAGCGCCCGCAGAATCTTGGCCTGGAGGGCCAGCGGCAATTCGCCAATCTCGTCCAGGAACAGCGTGCCCCGGTGTGCCAGCTCGAAGCGCCCTGGCTTGCGTGCGGTCGCACCGGTGAAGGCCCCCTTCTCGTATCCGAACAGTTCGCTTTCGAGGAGGGTCTCGGGAATGGCCGCGCAATTGATGGCGACAAACGGCCCGTCGGCCCGCGGGCTGATGAGGTGGAGGGCCCGGGCGAACAGCTCCTTCCCGGTGCCGCTCTCCCCCTCCAGCAGCACCGTGGTGCTGGTCGCCGCGGCACGGTGAAGCTGCTCGGTCACCTGACGCAGGCGCGGGTCGTCGCCGATGATGCGCGGCGCCCCCTGGCGCTCGGCCATGGCCTCCTTGAGGAGGAAGTACTCGGTCGCCATGCGCCGGTGCGCCAGCGCACGCTCGATGAGCAGCGCCAGATGGTCCAGATCGACGGGCTTGGCCAGAAAGTCGAGCGCGCCCGCCTTCATGGCTGCCACCGCGTCTTCAATGCCACCAAAAGCCGTCATCACCACAACCGGGAGGTCTGGGTCGAGGTCTTTCACCCCACGCAGCACCCCGAGCCCATCGCCCATGGGCAACCGCAGGTCAGTGAGCACGACGGCCGGACGCGACTGCCGCAGCGCTGTCAGCGCCTCGGGTTCGTCGCGCGCCTCCACCACGGCATGCCCCTGCGCCTCCAGCGCATGGCGCAGCATCAGACGCAGTGAGTCTTTGTCTTCAACCAGAAGAATCGTCGCTGGGGACATTCAGCGCAGCCAGCCGGGCGGCACACCCGCGCGGCGCGCCTCTTCCTGGATGTCGGCTGTCGCCTTCTGTCTGGCCTTGATCTCGCGGCCGGCGCGGTCCAGTTCGGCCAGCGCCCGTTGCCGCTCGGCCTGAATGGCATCGCGCTGCGCAGGATCGTCCCGATTGATGAAGTCGGTGGCCAGGGCGTTCACGCGGCTCTGGAGCGCATCGCGCAATACTTCGGCGCGCGTCAGGGCCTCTCTGGCGTCCGCGACCCGCGTGCGCCATTCGGCCTCAGTCAGGCTGCCTCTGGCGGGTTTTGCCGATTCACCGGCAGGCACGGCCTGAGGCGCAGGCGCGCCCTGTGCCACCGCCGCCGAGGGCGCCGCCGGGGATGCACCTGTGAGGGCCGGCTGGGACGACGTCCCGGCGGGAGCTCCCGTGGCGCCGGCAGGTGACGGTGGGACCGCCCCCACGCCCAGCGTCTCGTTGGTGTGGACCTTCGCCGGTGTGCCGATGGCCTTCCGACGGGCGGCCTCCTTGCGGGCCACATCGCCCAGCGATTGTGCGCCCGCGGGAAGAACCGCCGCCAGACAGACCAGCAGGGTCAGGGCCGTGAAGTATCGAGCCATGCCTGATTATCGCACCGGCGTCCTCAGCGCACATCCCGCCACGACAGAATGCGCACGCCGGCCTGCCCGACGCCGTTGTTGAAGTCCTGCGGGTCCCCGAACAGCTCGACCTTGCCGCCGGCAGCAAACAGCAGATGCTGATCGGCCACGAACGGGGCGCTGGCCCTGCCACCGCTGACCGTCTTCACCTTGGGCGTGTCGGCGCCTGCCCCCTTCGTCGAGAGACGCCCGTCCCCATTGGTGTCGTACGCCGGCCCACCGATGAACGTGAAGGCGTAGAGGTTGGCGGAAGGGATGGTGCACGGCGTCGCGGGCGAGACACTGGTGGTGGTGAAGAACACGATGTCCCCGGCCACGGCCGGAAATGCGGACACCTTCTCGTCCACCCCGGCGCCGTCCACCTTCTCCAGCGCCACGGTGGCGGTGGTCGTGCCGGTGGCTCCGTTATCCAGCACGACGGCCAACTGGTTGGTCACACTGGCCCCGGCCGTTGGCAGCAGGTCACTTCCCGTCCCCTGAAACAGATACTGATTCGATCCACCCACGTTCACCGTCGCCATGGACGAGGCCAGCGGCGTGCCGCCACTGTCGTAGAGCTTCGTGGGCGCAGACATGGTGAGCACCCCGGCATTGAGCCCAATGTCAAACCGCCAGATGCGGCCATCGAGGTCACCGGCATACGCCTTCGTGATGAAGCGGGAATCGGCGGGGCCTGTGGCCACCGGGTCCGCCTGCAGCGCGTTCTTCAGCCTGGTGCAATCGTCGGCAAGGGCGCAATCGTCCACCGTCTCCGCCACGCCGTCGCTGCCGACACTGCGCGAGGCCAGCACCTCGCCAGTCCGTGCATCCAGCGCATAGAACGTGGTTCCGGCCGTGGCGCCACCACGGTTGGCCTGGAGTTCAAGACTGCGACGGGCAAACCCGGAGCCGGTCAGCACGACGTAGGGTCCTGTCGGGCCCTGTATCTGGCCAACGGCAGGGTCGGACCAGGTCTCTCCGACCGACTTCTCACTTGCGGAGGCGGTGGCCGCGACATCGCCATAGGGCGCGATGGTCACATCAAAGCTCGAATAGCGGGGGAACGCCCAGTTCAGCGCCACGCTTCCTGGCACCGCAAAGAACGCCAGCACGGACGCGCTGTCATTGACCGTCGGCGCGACGCTGGCAGCCATGCCCGCCAGCGTGACATCGAACGACTGATAGACGGTGCCACCGGCTCCCTGACCCACGATGAGATGCGTGCGCCAGGCGCCAGCCACCTTGACGTCTGCCACCTTCGGGGAACCGTCGACGAAGTAACGGAAGTCACCCACGGCCTGCCCACTCCGGAGCGCCTCAAGCTTCGGCAACAGGTTGAACGGAATGAACGCCCACACCTCGACGCCGAGCCTGGCATCGATGGCGTGCAGCATGCCATCGTTGGTCCCCACCCACACCAGGCTCCGGCGATCCTTGTGCGCCTCGACGAAGGCCGGATAGTCGCTGTCGGGCGGCGGGTCCAGCGATGGCGGGTCCATGATGACGGGCGTCGAGTCGATCACGGCGCCGAGCGGCTGACTCCTGATGAAGGCGATGAGCGCCGACGCGTCCGCCGCGCGCAGGTACGGTGACAGGTCCGCCGCATGCGCCGCATCGAACGCGACCAGCGTGCCGTCCGGCAAGGCCGTGTAAATGTTCCGGCTCGCCGCGGCCGGCGCCGTCGCCACCCAGAGTCGCGTGCCATCCGCCACGAAGGCAAACCCCGTAGGCTTGGTGGCATCCACCTGCGGGCGGTACACGCGGAACGCCCTGAGTCGCGCGTCGAAGCCGGGAAGCGCAAACCCGGCCGTGACCATCAGGTTTCCACGCTGAGGCACCGGGGCTCCCGTGCTCGGGCTGACGATGACATCATTCAGGAGGGCCGCGCCGGTGATATCCCTGGCGCCGGACAGGTTCACGGTCCCGACAATCGGACTGGTCGTGGCATGTTCGGTGTACGGCCCAAACGGCAGGGCCGCGGTTGGGTCGGTATCCACCTCGGCCTGAGCCGCGAAGGCATGCTGCACCGCGAGATTCACCGCCCTCACGAATTCCGGCACTGGCTGTCCCGGTGTGGTTGCGGTCACCATGGCGGCGGTAATCTCGACAAACTGTCCACCGCTCGCCGCCGCGATCCCCTGAAGCGCGGCCACATCGGCCGCTGGTGGGGCGACGGCGATCACGTAGATCGGGACGCGATGGTTGGCCCCCACGTTCAGAAACTGGGCAGCCTTGGCTACCGCGTCCTCTGCCGTCGTCGTGCCCTCCCCGCCCCCCACCACCAGCACGGCCACCGTGTTCCGGCACTGCGCGTCCGAGGCTGCCAGGCGGACCGCCTCCGTCTTCGCATCATCCAGCAGGTTGTCGACGGGGGCATCCACGATGTGCTCACTGTCGCGGGAGGCTGGCGTCAATGCGTCCCCCAAACCGACGGTGAGCCCGAGCCTCGACAGGATCGACGCATTGGCGCCACTCGCATCAGCCTGGACGAGCGGCAAGGTTGGACCGATGCTGCTGCCTGCCGCAGTGACCGTCGTGCGCGTCATCAGCCACCGATGGTCGTCACCGGAGTCGGTCGGCGTGTCCTGCGCGTCGTCTTCAACATCCACCGGCCCCGCATTCCCCTGGGCGCCGAGATGGGGTGAGGCCTGACGCATGCCAATCAGGCCGAACCGGGTCACGCGTTGATTGGCCGCCACAGCGGCGGCCAGGCCACGCCGGGCAATCGACATCCGCGTGCGCTCGTCGAAGGTGGCATAGCCCGCTTCGAGATCGCCGGTCACCGCTATCCGGTCCGCCCTGAACTCCGAGTCATTGTGATACTGGAGCTGCACATAGCGCCGACGGTATCGGGCACTGGCAACGGCGCTGGTCACACCAAGCGTGGCCTCGTGCGCGGAGCCTGCGACGCCATAGACGTTGGCATCCACATAGTCGCCGTACACGTCGAACTGCATCCGCTCACTGGTGTCGACCAGCAACAACACATTGGGCTGGGTCCGCTTGAGAAACACCAGCGGATCCAGTTGGGCCTGCGCAGGCGCAGCTCCGGCCATCAGCAGCAGTACGAGCAGCATTCGTCTCATGGCGTCGAGATGCCTCCGGTCGACAGGCTGAGCTCGGATTGGGTCAATGCCTTGCCGGGTGTCTGGACGGGCGCCTTCCGCGCCCGTCGGTTCTGTTCGTCCTGCCCGCGTTGTCCCGTGTAGCCCCGCTCGAGTTCGGTGGTGTCGGTTCTGGCTACCGTTACTTCCACCACGCGCCTGGCCCCTCCTGGACCGTACGCATGCGCCAGCATGGCCAGCACTCCGCGTCCGGGGTTCTCGGCACCACTCAGAGGCGGGTCGCCATCCTTCAGCGGTGCCCCGTCATTGTCGGATGGGTCATCTGCCACCCAGACCACGACATACATCCGCGAGTTGACGGTGCCGGTCTCGATCATGTCCGTCATGGGCCCATAGGCGTACAGTCGCCAGACCGGATTGTTCGCGCCCCAGGGCCGCTCCTCAGTCGTCGCCACCAGCTCGGCCGCCGTGCAGTCCGCCACCTTGCCACAGTTCACCATGTTGGTGGCCTGCGTGAGGTTCACGGTGGATCCGTCAGGCAGCGTCCGGTTCCCGCTGGGTGGACCATCGATGAAGGCCGAGGTCGTGACACCTCCGAGGATGCTGTTCCAGTCGGGCACCGTGAGCAGGTCCTGCATGACGCGCTCGATGCCGGCGTCGGCCGCATACAGCGCCTCCCCACCATCGCGGTAGTTCGCCGCGATCCGGGTCTCGGTCATCGTGGTCATCATCAGCGCCATGCCCAGTGCGGTGAGCAGCAGGAGGGCCAGCATGGCCACGATGAGCGCAACGCCCCGTTCCGGCTGGCGTCCGGTGGTCATGCGGGAGGCGTCTGCGGCTGCGGGGACCGCGCCCTCTCTGGCCCTCATCGTCCGAGGTTGAGGTTGCGTGGGGCCACGTCCATCCGGATTTCCTGGTCGGGCACGAAGCGCTCTGGAGAGGAAGCTCGCCCACCGCGCACGAAGAGCGCCCGGCCGTTGACCAGCGCCGTCGCCGACCCGCGCATGGACGCCGCACCGACCTGTACCCGCAGCGTCACGCGGACCCGCCGAATCCGGAGCAGGTCGGCATCAAAGCGCTCCGAGGAGGCCGCATCGGGACACATCGGCCCACCATCCTCGAAGATTGACCGGTCCAGCTTCACCTCGGCACTCCCGGCCCCAAGGGCAGGCAGACGGGGCACCTGCACGCCTGCCACGACTTCGAAGGCACAGTTCTCGCCTGCCGGCCAGGCATCACTCTCGTTGTCGACCCCCAGTGCGGGCGGCTTCGGACCATAGGTGGTCCAGGGCCCCCTGGTGTCGGTGAGCGGTTTGTTCGGGAGCAGCTGGGGCGGCTGCGGATCGCCGAAGTACTCAAACGACAATCCGACCACGTTATCGACCACCGGGGTATCCGTCTGGTAGCCGTCGTAGTGCATCAGCTGATACGTGGCTGTGGCGACGTCGGCCTTGAGGTAGTAGGTGTGCGTGGCCACCTGGGTGATGGTGGAGCCTGCCTTGTACGCCGTCGACAACTCGCCGTCGTACTGCAGGTGGAGCGCTTCGTCCTGGACGTTCGTGATCGTGATGGGGTCGAAGGCGCCGTTGCCATCGAAGATCAGGACGCGCATCCCTTCCTTGAACCCGCACAACTGATCAGACTTGTCGGGCGGGCATCCAGGCTCGGCGTTCACCTTCAGCTCTGAAGCGGTACGGGGCATGTCGGCCCGCACCGTCGTCTGCGCCGGCGTCGATGGCACGTAGATCAGGCTGATGGCGTCGGTCCGGAACGGCACACCAGCCGCTACGTCGGACCCTTCGTCGCCAGAGCGATACGGCATGATGGGCGCCATCACGTTCAGCAACGAGCCGGATGCTGCGCCCTGATAGGTGCCGGCGCCCGCCATCACGAGGTCACGATAGAGGGTGTCGAGACCCACGCGCAGACGCTGCTGCATGTCTGCCACCTCCGGCTGCGTCTGCGCGACGCCCTGCGCGGGATTCAGCAGCGAAAACACACCGCCCACCACCACCATCATCACCACGGTGGCAATCAGCATCTCGA
>JAKFYA010000039.1 GCA_021731095.1 Acidobacteriota bacterium
AGGCCGACCTGCGCGCGTTTCGGGTCGGCCGCGAAACAGGAGGGAGTCCGGCCATGGAGCTGCCCCCCTCCTCGCTTCCGATCCCAGCCGCCCCCCTGCCCTTGGCCACGTCACCTTCTGGGCCTGGCAACCCAGGCGCCGTTCTTCCCCTGCAGCCGCCGCCCGGCAAGTAGCGCGCTCAGTCTTCGATCTTGGTGACTCTGGCGCCAAGCCCTCGCAACCGCTCCACGAGCTGGCTGTAGCCACGCTCAACGGTTTCGAGAGGCGCCACACGCGTCTCTCCATCGGCCGCCAGACCGGCGGCAATCAGGGACATCCCCGAGCGCAGGTCACGTGTATCCAGCGTCCGGCCGCCGCGCAGCCGTGTCGGGCCGGTCACGATGATGCGATGCGCGTCGGCCAGGAACATGTCGGCCCCCATCCCGCTCATCTGCTCCAGCGCAAACAGACGCAGCTCGTACATCCAGTCATGCACCAGGGTGCGCCCCTCGGCCTGTGTCGCCAGTACCGTGACCAGGCTGACCAGGTCGCTGGGAAAGGATGGCCAGAGCCCGGTGGTGATCTTTCGCAGGGCCTTGGGGGACGACGGCTTCACCACGAAGACGCCATCATGCATGCCGCATTCGACGTTCATGCGCCGAAGGACGGCCGCCACGACTTCGATGTCCTCGTCTCGCGCGCCCTCAATCGCCACCTCGCCCCCGGTAATCGCACCAACCACGGCCCAGCTCCCCGCCTCGATGTAGTCGCCGCCAAGGCGGTGCTCGGCGCCGTGCAGCTTCGAGGCGCCGGTGATCCGGATGCGCGAGCTGCCTTCGCCCGTCACCTCCGCCCCCATCTTCTGCAGGAACTGGCACAGCTCCACCACATGCGGCTCGGTCGCCGCGTGGCGGATCTCGGTGGTGCCAGGCGCGCTGGCCGCGGCGAGGAGCGCCGTCTCGGTACCCGTCACCGAGGCTTCGTCCAGATACATCGACGCGGCACGGAGCCCCTCGGGCGCTTCCAGCGCGAAATCCGGCCCCTCGCATCGATGCGCCCCCATGGCCAGCAAGGCTTCCAGGTGGGTGGAAATGGTGCGACGCGCGGGAAAGTCGCCGCCTGGCGGGGCGATGAACGCGCGCCCCGTCCGCGCCAGGAGGGGACCCAACAGCAGTACCGAGCCACGCAACCGTCCAACCAGGGAGCGATCCGCCTCGGAGGTCCCGATCTTCGCCGCGCGCACCCGCACGGTCGTGGTACCGATGCCCTCAACCTCGGCACCGAGCCCCTGCAGCAGGCGCGCCATCACCTCGACGTCGCCGATCCGCGGGACGTTGGTCAGCACGCACTCGTCCTCGGTCAGCAGACAGGCTGCCAGCAGCGGCAACGCCGCGTTCTTGTTGCCTTCCACGCTGACACGGCCCTGCAGCCGGACGCCGCCTTCAATCAACAATGTCGACATTCACTCGCCCGTCTGCCGCAGAAATGCGGCCTCGTCGTTCCCTTCACACCCCAGCACCTCTGGCTCGGCCTGCAGCCAGACCCCGCTGGATTCGATGACGCCGCGCTTCACATGCGCCGCCAGTCCGATGATCGCACGGGCCGATGCCCCGCCGACATTGATGATGGCCAATGGATGCTTTGATGAGAGCCCCGCCTGCCCCATCCGATAGCCAGGCCGGAAGCCCGCCAGCTGGATCAGCCAGGCCGCCGGCACCTTGAACCCACCCTCGACCGGGTGCGCAACCAGCGGTTTGCCTGCCTCTGCGGCACGGGCGTCGAGTGCGTCGCGCTGCGCGGCACTCACCACCGGGTTCACGAAGAAGGATCCGGCACTGTGTGTGTCCACATCCGCGGCGTCCACCACCATCCCCTTGCGACGGCGCACGGCCAGTACGGCGTCGCGCACATCGGCCACGGTCGGCACGTCCCGGCGGTGGTCGTGCAGCCACGTCGCGACGTCCGGATAGGACGTCCCGGCTGGACCGCCTCCCAGTCCGAACTGCACGGCGGTCACAATGTAGCGTCCGCGGTCCGTGGTCTTGAAACGACTGGTCCGGTAGCCAAAGGCACAGTCCCCCGGCCCGAACTGCACTACACGTCCGGTCAGGCGGTCTACGGCGGTCACCCGCGTGATGACGCGCGACACCTCCTGACCGTAGGCGCCGACATTCTGCACCGGCGTGCCGCCGACGCTTCCCGGAATCCCGGACAGGCATTCCAGACCGGCCACGCCGTAGCCGACACTGGCGGCCACCACGGCATCCCACGGTTCCCCCGCAGCCGCGTCCAGGATGAGGCCGTCGCCCTGGGTACGCCGTTCGCAGCCGCGAAGAGCGACCTGCAGGACCAGTCCCTCGAGGCCTTCGTCGGCAATGACGACATTGCTCCCGCCCCCAAGCACTGTCAGCGGCACCCCGCGGTCCCCGGCCCACCGCACGGCAGCCTGAATATCGTGCAGGGTGACCGCGCGCAGGAACCAGCGCGCGGCCCCACCCACGCCGAGGGTCGTGAGCGGCGCCAGCGGTACGTGCGACTGCGGGCCCAGGTCAACCGCGACCAAACGCCGCCTCCTGATTCATGAGGGCGGTGTGTGCCTCGGCAGGAGTACAGGACCTTACGTGCATCCAGTCTCCGGGCCCCAGTTGTCCCATGCGAGGCAGGTCCGCCGCAATGACAACGGCCGCCTGTGGATACCCACCCGTCGTCTGGCGATCAGCGGCCAGGAGTATCGGTGTGCCACTCCCCGTGATCTGAATCGCACCCTGAACCGTGGCGCCAGACAGCATCGGCAGGCTCCTGCCGGCGGTGGTCGGACCGCCGTCGAGCCGAAACCCCATCCGGTTGGCATGGGGCGACACCTGGAAGGGGCCTTCCGTCAGCCGTTCAAGCACGGCCGGATCACACAGGTCGGCGTGTGGTCCCATCAACACACGCAGCGTCGTCACGCCACCTCGTTGAATCGTGGTGTCGGGCACATCGTGCAGCGGCCCGTCCGGATTCCCTGACCACGGGCCTAGCGGCACGCGATCGCCCGCCTGTAGCGCGCGCCCGGCCCACCCCCCGAGACGACTGCCGACATGTGTCGCGCGACTGCCAAGGACACGGGGCGCCGCAATGCCACCGGCGCACGCCAGATACGCGCGGGTCCCACGATGTCCGACTCCACACCTGAGCACACTTCCGGGCGAGGCCTGGGCGACCGTGGCGCTACGGAGCGGGCGGCCATCCAGCACCGCCTCGACCTCGGCGCCACACATGGCCAGCAGCGTCGTCTGTTCGAATCGGACCTCTGGTCCGACGATCGTGATTTCCAGCGTCGCAGCCGCATCGGGATTGCCCACCAGCCGATTGGCGGCCCGGTGGGACAGCAGGTCCATCGCCCCGGACACAGGGACTCCCAGGCGCTGCCAGCCCCATCGCCCGAGATCCTGGACCGTCGTGTGCCAACCCGGCCGCACCACCGTAATGGATGGACCACTCACTGGCGGGAGGGGCGGCTCCGGTGCGAACACGGGGTCTGCCGCGGCCACCGGGACGAATCTGACCTGGTCACCAGGCCGCAAGCGCGAGGGTTCGGGACGTGTCGGGTCGAACAGCGAGAACGACGTGCGCCCAATGATCTGCCATCCGCCAGGTCCGCTGCGCGGATAGATGCCCGTGAGCTGGTCTGCGATGCCAACGGACCCTGCCGCGATCTGCAGGCGCGGCGTACGGTGACGCGGCATGACGAGCGACGGATCCACAGGACCCAGATACGGAAACCCCGGGGTGAAGCCAAGCATGAAGACCCGGTACGCCTCTGAGGTATGACGCCGGACGACATCACCGGCTGTGAGCCCGGCATGCGTGGCGAGGGCCTCCAGATCCGGTCCGTCTGCGCCACCATAGGCCACCGGCACCTCGACCAGCCTGGACGGCTGCACAGTGGTCCGAGGGTGCTCGCCAGCGCACTGCACCTGGAACGCCACCTCGTCCGCCGGCGTCACTGCCGGGTCGAAGTGCACCGTGAGCGCGGCCAACGTCGGTACCACGTCGCGCACCCCCGGCAGACCCGCACGGTCCAGCACCTCGGCGATGGCCAGGGCGCGGGTGTTGGTGCCGGCATCGAGACTGTGGCCAAGCGCCAGCGTCACGGCCGCATCGCCCGCGCGCTGGATCACCGTGCGAGACCTTGCAGCAGCTTTCCGTGGATGCCGCCGAAGCCCCCATTCGACATCACCACAACGAGGTCACCCGGCATCGCCTCGGCCGACACCGTGGCGACAATCGCGTCGACGTCAGGGATGTGCCGGGCAACCGTACCGCCCGCCCGAAGATCGGCCACCAACTGCTCGGCGGACAAACGCTCCGCCTCTGGCAGACTTGAGCGGAACACGCCAGCAATGACCACCTCGTCGGCTGCGCCGAACGCCCTGGCAAACGCGTCCTGGAACACACGACGGCATGAGGACGCTGACCGGGGCTCGAACAGCGCCCAGAGCTTGCGCCCCGGGTAGCCGGCACGCAGTGCCCCCAGTGTCTCCAGCACAGCCGTCGGGTGGTGGGCAAAGTCGTCGAGCACGGTCACGCCATTGGCCGTCCCAACCGTCTCCTGCCTGCGCTTGATGCCACGGAAGGCTGCCAGCCCTGCGGCCAGCACGTCCGCTGACAGCCCAGCCCGTGCGCCGACCGCCAGGGCCGCCAGCGTGTTCCGCACATTGTGCTCGCCAAGCAGCGGCGAGCGGAACGCTCCGAAGTGGACGCCGTGGTACCAGACCGTGAACGACACGACCCCGTCACGTACCGACAGGTTCCCCGCCCGCCAGTCGGCCTCCTCGGCGAACCCGAAGGTTTCAACCGGACTCACGGCTGAGGTCTTCAATGCGGCGGCATCCGGGCTATCGGCACCCAACAGCAGCAATCCGTTTCGCGGCACCAGATTCGCCAGTCGGCGGAACGCCAGCCTCACCGCATCCAGATCGGCGTAGATGTCGGCATGGTCGAACTCGACATTGCCGATGATGGCCACGTCGGGCAGGTACTTCAGGAACTTGGCCGTCTTGTCGAAGAACGCGCTGTCGTACTCGTCGCCCTCGATGACGAAGTGCGGACCCGTGCCCACGCGGTAACTCGAGCCGCCCTCTCCAAAGTTCACGGCGATGCCGCCCACCAGCAGCGTCGGGTCCAACCCGCCGTGTGTGAGCAGCCATGCGGTGAGCGACGTGGTGGTCGTTTTGCCGTGGGTACCTGCGCAGACCACCGGACGAGCATGCCAGAGGAACTGGTCGCGGACCACCTCGGGCAACGAGGCATACCGCATCCGCTCCTCGAGCACACGCTCGAGTTCCGGGTTGCCGCGCGAGATGGCGTTGCCGACCACCACAAGGTCGACCTCTCCGTCGAGATTCTCCGCGCTGTAGCCGCTCATGGTCCGGATCCCCTCGGCGCGCAGGAAGTCGCTCATCGGGGGATACACGTTCTGGTCCGAGCCGCTGACGTCATGGCCGCGTTGCTTGAGCAGGGCGGCCAGTGTGGCCATGGCAGTGCCACAGACTCCGATGAGATGAATGCGCTGACTCATGCGACCGCCGACTCCTCCACGACCAGTCTGGCGACACCCCGAGCTTCGACCCGCACCTGCACCCCGAGGGGCAGGGTCCAGGTGGCGCCCAGCGTGTGCCCCGACGGAAAGCCATACAGCACCGGACCGGGAAATCCGTCCAGCAGATCCCGGACGGTGTCACGCACGCCTGGCGTACCAGCCGGCTCATCACAGCCAGGCATGTCTCCCCACACGATGGCCCTGGCGGTCGCCAGCACGCCAGACAGTCGAAGCTGGGTGAGCATTCTGTCGATGCGGTAGGGCCGTTCGTTCACATCCTCCAGGAACAGCACCGACCCCTCGGGCGGCCGAAACGCGTACGGCGTTCCGAGCGATGCCACCAGTTGCGTGAGATTGCCGCCATAGAGGGGACCCGTCGCTTCGCCCGCTCGCAGCACCGACAGGCCCGGAGGCTCGAGTACGCCCAGGGGCTCGGCCCGCAGTGACCGGAGAAACGAGTCGAGATGCACCCCGTCGGCGCCACGTGACAGGCGCTGGTCCAGCATCGGGCCATGCAAGGCGGGGATCCCGCACCCGATGGTCAACCAGGTCAGCAGCGCTGTGGTATCGCTGTAGCCGATGAACAGCTTGGGCGACGCCTGGAGAAGCTCGCGCGACAGCAGGGGCAGCAGGTGCACACTGCCGTAGCCCCCTCGCGCGGACAGCACGGCCGCCACCGAAGGGTCGTGCCAGGCCTCGACAAAGGCGCGGGCCCGCACATCGGCACTCCCCGCTTCGTAGCCCTGCCTGGCAAAGACGGACTCATCCCACACCGGCTCGAAGCCGAGCTCGCGCATGACGGAGACGCCGCGCTCGAACGAGTCACGACCGAAGGGGCTGGCCGGCGCCACAATGGCCACCCGGTCACCAGACTGCAAGGCGCGCGGCTTTTGCATCAGAGGAAACGCGCCATCTCATCAGCCAGGAGCAGGTGCGCTTCGCAGCCGACCACCTCTTTCCATGACGGCGCTGGCCTGAAGGCGCCAGGCGTCAGGAACCGTTCTTTGGCGCGCCGCAGGCGCAGCAGCGCGTCGTCGACCCGACGCCGCGGGAGCCGGCCATCCTCAACAGCATGCACCAGTGCCTCGAGCGTGGCCACCTGCAGCGCGACGTCTCCATTGCAGATCAGCAGCCCGTCGCATCCGGCCGCCATGGCTGCCACGGCCGCATCGGGCACCGCGTAGCGATCGGCAATGGCTTTCATTTCCAGGGCATCACTCAGGATGACGCCCTCGTAGCGCATTTCTTCCCGCAGGATGGTCTGCACGATCCGGGGCGACAGCGTCGCCGGGCGCTCTTCGTCAATGGAGGGCACCAGGATGTGGGCGGTCATCATGAACGCCACCCGCGCGTCGACGCCCGCCTGGAACGGCACGCACTCGACGCGTCGGATCCGGTCCGGCGGATGGTCGACGACCGGCAGGTCGAGATGGGAGTCGACCGAGGTGTCGCCATGCCCGGGGAAGTGTTTGCCGCACGCCGCGACACCACCGTCCTGCAGGCCATGGATGAGCACCGACCCCAGTTCCGCCACCTGGTCTGCCTGCTCGGCCAGTGCCCGGTCACCGATGACCGGGTTCTTCGGGTTGGTGTGAATGTCGAGCACGGGGGCGAAGTCGAGGGAGATGCCGACCGCCCGCAACTCGGCGGCCAGGGCCGTCGCAAAGCGCGCGGCCAGGGTCGCATCGCCGCTCCGTCCCAGCACCATCATCGGAGGCCAGATCGTGAACGGCCGCTGGAGGCGTGCCACGCGCCCCCCTTCCTGGTCGATCGCCACCCAGAGCGGCACCTTCGGGCTGGCCGCCTGCAGTCGCGCCGAGAAGTCGGCAATCTGCTCCGGCCCCTCGATGTTCCGTCCGAACAGGGTGACGCCGCCGAACTGGAACTCGCGCATGAGTTCCCGCGCTTCAGGCGTGATCTCCAGCCCCGGAAGGCTGCCGATGAGCAACTGGCCGATCTCGTGACGCAGTGACGCTGGCATGCGCAGCAATTATAGGCCGCGCCCGCTACGCTAGAATGTCTCTCCGTGCGTATTGCTACCTCAGCCGCAACCCGAATCGACCTGGCCGGCGGCACCATCGACATCTGGCCCCTCTACCTGTTTCACGACGGCGCGCAGACTATCAATGCCGCCATCAGCCTGCGGGCCGCGGCCACGATCGACAGCCGCACCGACGGACGACTCGTGCTGCACTCGGACGACACTGCGCAACATGTCGAGGTGAACGACTGGTCGACGGTGCGCGAGGTCCCCCAGTTGCGCCTCCTGGGTCTGCTGGCACACTGGTTTCTGACCGAGAGCGGCAGCACAGCCCCGCGCGGAGGCCTCACGCTGACCACGCGTTGCGAGTCGCCGGCGGGAGCGGGCATTGCCGGCTCCTCTGCCCTGACCGTGGCCGTCTGCGCGGCCCTGTCAGCCTGGACAGGCCGGACCGATACGCCGGAGGCGCTCCTCCAGATTGCCCAGAACATCGAGGCGCAAGTCATCCGCGTGCCGACTGGCCTCCAGGACTACCGGCCGGCGCTCTATGGCGGTGTCGCGGCGCTGGAACTCCGGGTGGACGGACTCCGCCGCATTCCGCTGGACCTGGACCCGAGAGAACTCGAGCGTCGGCTCGTGCTCTGCTACACAGGCGAACCCCACTTTTCTGGCACCAACAACTGGGAGATCATGAAGCGGCACCTGGATGGTGACGTCTTCATTCACGACTGCTTCAATCGCATCCGGGACACGGCGGTGTTGATGCGGGAGGCGCTGAACCAGAGCGATTGGAGCCGGGTGGCGTCAGCCATCAATGATGAATGGGACAACCGGACACGGTTGGCCCCCGGGGTGACGACGCCCCTGATCGACAGCCTGATAGCCCGTGCACGGCACGCCGGTGCCCGCGCGGCGAAGGTGTGCGGTGCCGGTGGTGGTGGCTGCCTGTTCTGCCTGATCGAGCCACAGGACCGACACGCCGTCGAGCAGGCGCTCCGCGATGGTGGGGCCCGCCTGCTTCCGTTCACCATCGACGATCGCGGTCTCATCCGCGACTGACGCCGTCACCGAAAGGACTGCCCATGGCAAAGACACCCGACGGCTTCGTGCCCCTCACCGCGGTCCGCTCGCCGGACCGGCCTGCCGCCGACGTTATCGCCGACATCCGCAGCCTCTATTTCAAGACGAGCGCCACAACCATCGAGCAGGACTTCGCCCATGCGATTGCGCTGCTGATGTCCCTGGAGAATGAAGACGCCCGCGACAAGGCCGCCGTCTACATGGAAGGCCTGAACGAGATGCGCGCGGAGTGGGCCAAACAGGTCAGGAAAGCCAAGCCGGCCAAGCCGGCGCCCAGGGCGAAGGCGGGAGCGGCCGCGAGGAAGAAGACCGGCAAGGCGCCGACACGGCGCTGATCGCTTACCCCATCACGACCCGGCGTCGGGCCGTGACACGCAGGATGTCCGGCACGTTGCGGTCGGTCGACAGCAACCGCAGATCGCGCTCGGCGAGGCGCGGCAGCAGGTTCATCGAAATCGCCACCGGCGTCTTGGGATTGCGTGCCAGCGCCACCACGACGGCATAGCTCTTGGTCCACGCACGCGTCGAGGCGATCAGGCGGAGCACTTCATCAGACACGCTGGCCATCTTGGCAATGCTCTCCACTTCGGCATCCGTCAGCTTCGGACTGCTGAGCACGGCAATGGCGACAAGCTTGCTCGGGTCGCGGACGAGAATGGCCCGCTCTTCCCGGGTCCCTTTCATGGCCAACGCCAACCGCTGTGGCACCGCCATCGCGGCAATGCGCTGCAGGGCAGGCAGCCGGGCGTCATCGGTCGCATCCCCCACCTGAGGACCACTGTCTATGAGCGGTGCAGGCTCGTCCGAGACGTCCACAGCAGGCGCTGGTGTGACGCCCCGGGCCAGAAAGAACGCCCGGAGCTCATCTGGCACGTCTCTCCGCCCCAGGAACCCGGCCAGGGTCGCAGCGGGAATGGCTGCCAGCGTGGCCTCGGCCGCGCGAGCGATCTCGGGATCCGCATCTGCCGTCAGGATGGCGAGCAGCGCCAATTGCTCAAGCGCTCTCGGCGCCAACGCACCCTGCGCGGCATACAGCCGCACATCACGCGCGACTTCACCGCGCCGGAAGAATTCCAGCAACGGTGTCCGGACACCACAGTCGGGGATCACTGCGACGCGAGGAATGCGCCGTAATTGCGGCGGCCAATCTGGACCGTGCGGGCTTCGCCCGCGGCACCGAGCGACACGGCCGGCTGGCCATTGATGGCCAGCTGGACGGCCCCGGCATCGCTGAGCGTCATGGTCAGCTCGCGCTCGGCCTGCACGCTGAACCGGTCGCCTCCGGCGATGGTATGCGTCTCCCGGCGAAGTTCGTCGATGAGCAGCTCGACCGTCAGCGCACGGATCGCGACAATCTCGAAGGTCAGGGGCTCGCCTCCCACGGCCAGCGGTTCGATGGCCACTGGCGCCGGTTCAGCGATGGCTGGTGGCGTGGGCTCGTCCACGGCCACAGGCGGCGATGACGCCGTGCGGAAGGTGGTCGCCCACAGCACCAGGCCCACAATCGGGACTGCAATGGCCACCAGCTTCAGCGCGGTGCGGGCACTCTGCCGGCTCCCTTCCACGGCCGCGAAGTCTTCCTGCGGCACCTCGGGACTGCCCGCCGTCACCACGTCATGGGGAAACTGCGCGATGAAGGCGCGAACGGTCTCCTCAGGGTCGAGTCCCACTTCAACGGCGAAGGCCCGAACGAAGGCACGGGAAAAGATGCCCCCAGGCAGGCGGGAAATGTCGTTCCGCTCCAGCGCTTCTAGAGCCGAGGTTGAAATCTTGGTGGACTTCGCGATGTCGCGCAGGGGGAGACCGCGGGCTTCGCGGGCCCGCTTCATCATCGTCCCGAAATCGGCGGCACCTTCGGCCATAGATTGTGTCAACGCATCCGGCACGCCGGACGCTGCAGCTCAGGGGGAGAGTGGCCGCAGTGTATCAAAGGCTGTCAAGGCCCGGCGCACGTTTTCCCGTGCGTCTCCGAGCGTGCCATCCAGAAACAGGCCAATCGCCGCGAATCCGGCGGCTCCGGTCGCAGCCACGGCTGTCGCCCGCATGGCGGTCACGCCCCCGATGG
>JAKFYA010000342.1 GCA_021731095.1 Acidobacteriota bacterium
CGTCACGGGCACATCCTCACCATCGAGGATCCCATCGAGTTCGTCCACCAGCACAAGGGCTGCCTGGTGAACCAGCGAGAGGTCCACTCGGACACCCAGAGCTTTGGTCAGGCGCTCCGGGCTGCGCTGCGCGAGGATCCGGACATCGTGCTCATTGGTGAGATGCGCGACATCGAGACCATGGAAAGCGCGCTCAGGATTGCCGAGACGGGACACCTGACCTTCGGGACCTTGCACACCAACTCGGCCGCGCAGACCATCAACCGCATCATCGACGTCTTTCCGTCGCACCAGCAGGGGCAGATCCGGACGCAGCTCTCGATGGTGCTCGAAGGCATCGTCTGTCAGACGCTGCTGCCGCGGATCGGCGGTGGGCGTGTGGTGGCGATGGAAGTGCTCATCCCGACCCCTGCCATTCGCAACCTCATCCGCGAGGACAAGATTCACCAGATCTATTCCATGATGCAGACTGGGCAGGAACGCATCGGCATGCAGACGCTGAACCAGGCGCTGGCCACGCTCGTGCACCGCAAGCAGGTCACCGTGGAAGCGGCGCTCACGGCCTCGTCCAGCAGGGATGAGCTGCAGGAGATGATCAACCGCGGCGTAGGTGTGGTGGCCGGCGCCGGGCTGGGCCGGCCCGGTGGCCCGCCGCGGCCCGTCGGTCGGTAGCGGGACAGGCGCATATGGCGACATTCATCTATGCCGGCCGCACCCGTGCGGGCCAGAACGTCACGGGCGAGCGCGTAGCGGCCACCATCGACGAGGCGGTGGCTGCCCTGCGCCGCGAGCAGATTCTGGTCACCCGGATCACGCCGGCCAGGGGCCAGGCGGCCACCCCCCGGAAGGTGGTCACCGGGTTCAAGGCCAAGCCGGTCAATTCCAAGAATCTGGCCGTCTTCACCCGCCAGTTTTCCGTGATGATCGACGCCGGACTGCCGCTGGTGCAGTGTCTCGAGATTCTCGGGGGACAGGAGGAAGACAAGAACTTTGCGGCCGTCATCCTGGCCACGCGGTCTGATGTCGAGTCGGGCATGTCGCTGGCCGAGGCCATGCGCAAGCATCCCCGGGTGTTCGATGCCCTCTTCACGAACATGATCGCGGCCGGTGAGGCCGGCGGCATTCTCGACACCATCCTGAAACGCCTGGCCACCTACATCGAGAAGGCCGTGAAGCTGCGAAACCAGGTCCGCTCGGCGATGGTGTATCCGGTGGCGGTGGTGGCCATTGCGGCCATCGTGGTGACGGTCATCCTGTGGAAGGTCATTCCGACCTTTGCCAACCTCTTCGCGGGCCTTGGGGCGGAGCTGCCCCTGCCGACGCGCCTGGTCATCGCGCTCAGCAACGGTCTGGTGCGCTACATGCCGTTCTTTGCTGTCGTGGCCGTGGCCGTGGCGTTCGGGGCCCGCGCCTACTACCGCTCGGAGAAGGGGCGGGTGGTCGTGGACGGCGTGCTGCTCAGGTTGCCGATCCTCGGCCTCTTGCTGCGGAAGATTGCCGTGGCGCGCTTCTGCCGCACGTTGTCCACCCTGCTGGCCTCCGGCGTCTCCATCCTTGAGGCCCTGGACATCACCGGCAAGACCTCCGGCAATGCCGTCGTGGAAAATGCGATTGCCACCACGCGCAAGAGCATCGAGCGGGGCGAAACCATCGCGCAGCCGCTGCGCCAGACGGCCGTCTTTCCCTCGATGGTGGTGCAGATGATTGGCGTGGGCGAGGCCACCGGTGCGCTCGACACGATGCTCTCGAAGATTGCCGACTTCTACGAGGAAGAGGTCGATGTGGCGGTGGCCGGCCTGCTCACGTTGCTGGAGCCACTCATGATTGCTGTGCTGGGCACGGTGGTTGGCGGTATCGTCATCGCGATGTACATGCCGATCTTCAGCCTCATCAGCAAGCTGTCCGGCTGACATGGACCAGCGGGCACGGCTCTGGAGCCTGATTGTCATCCGGCTGGTGGTCAGCACCGTCCTGCTCGGCTGGGCCGTCTTCATCGAGGCCAGCCGGCCGGGCGAGCTGCCCGTCCGCGCGTTGTTCCTGCTGGTCGGCATCATCTACGCCCTGAGCGTCGCCTTCATCTCCACTCTGCGCTCGGTCGAGCGCCGGCCCTGGCTGGTCGACGCGCAGTTCGCCTCGGATGCCATCGTCGTGACCGGCTTTGTCGGCCTCAGTGGCGGGGTGGCCAGCTTCTTCTCCTCGCTCTACCTGGTGCCGATCATTGCGGCCAGCACCATCCGGTTTCGTCGCGGCGCCCTGCAGGTGGCTGTGCTCAGCGCCTTGCTGTACGTGGGTCTGGTGGTCGCGCAATACACGGACGCGGGTCCGCTCAGCGAACTGGTCCGTCAGTATTCACCGGTGCTCCCGCCCCTGACCTTCGCTCAGTACACCGTCAGCATCAACCTGTTCGGCTTCCTGTCCGTGGCGCTGCTCAGTGGGTCGCTGGCCGAACGGCTGCGCCGCGCCGATGCCAGACTGGAACGTGCGTCGCACCAGATTGCCGACCTGACGGCGTTCAACGAGCATGTGATCGACAGCCTGCACAGTGGCCTGGCTACGACCGACGAGCGTGGACGGGTCCTGACCTTCAACCGCGCCGCCGGTCAGATTGCGCGGCTGTCGGCCGGAGCCGTGATTGGGCACGACATCGCGACGGTCCTGCAGTTGCCAGAGACGTTCGCCGCGGCACTGGCCGGACTGGCAGATGGCCGGAGCCTCCGGCAGGACAGCCGATACGCGAAACCTGGTGGGGGAGCGGTGGAGATTGGCCTGACGGCCACGCCCCTGCGTTTTCCTGACGGGACCCGCGGTTATCTGTTCACGTTCCAGGATGTGACCGACGTCAAGCAGCTCGAAGAGCGGATGCGGATGCGGCAGCGGTTGGCCGCGCTGGGCGAGATGGCCGCCGGCATTGCCCATGAGATTCGCAACCCGCTGGCGTCGATGTCGGGTTCCATCCAGGTCCTGCGCCAGGACCTCCATCTGAGCGATGAGCAGGCCCAGTTGATGGACATCGTGCTGCGGGAGTCCGAGCGTCTCAACGACACCATTCGGTCCTTCCTCGCCTATGCGCGTCCACAGCGGCTCGAGTTCGCCAGGCTGGACCTGCGGGGCGTGGTGCAGGACGCAGCGGTCCTGCTCCGGAACAGTCCGGATGTCGGACCTGGGCATGAGATCGAGGTTGTCGCCCCGGACGAACCGGTCTGGTTCGAGGCCGACGGGGCCCAGATGCGGCAGATTGTCTGGAACCTGGCTACCAATGGACTGAAGGCCATGCCTGCCGGCGGACACCTGCGCCTGTCTGTGGACAGCGGGCCGGCGGCCGGCGGAGGAAGCGAAGTGCGCATGACCGTGCAGGACAACGGACGCGGGATGTCACCGCGCGAAGTCGAGGGCATCTTCCAGCCGTTCTCCAGCCACTTCGAGGGCGGCACGGGTCTGGGGTTGGCCATCGTGCATCGCATTGCCACGGACTACAACGGTCGTGTCGAGGTGCGGTCGCGTGAAGGCGAGGGGACCTGGATGACGGTCCATCTGCCGGTCGGAACCCGCGGAACGGAACGCGTGTCCGCGATGGACGTGCCGGAGGCGCAGCCATGACTGTCACGCCAGACGGCGGAACGCCCGTCACCGCTGGCGCACCGGCCCGCGTGCTGATCGTGGACGACGAACCGTCGATGCGGCAGGTGCTGCGGATTGTGCTCCGACCCGAGGGGTATGACGTTGTCGTGGCGTCGAACGGCGCCGAGGCGCTCGATGTGCTGCGCACCGGTCCCGTCGACCTGGTGCTCTCCGACCTGCGGATGCCGGACATGTCCGGCGTGGAGGTGCTTCGGGCCGCCAAGCAGCTCAATCCCGACATCGTGGTGATGATGATGACGGCGTATGCGTCGACGGAGACCGCTGTCGAAGCGATGCGGCTGGGCGCGGCCGACTATTTCATCAAGCCCTTCAGTAATGACGAGCTGAAGCTGAAGGTACGGCGGCATCTGGAGTCTCGCCGTCTGCGGCAGGAAAACGTGCTGCTGAAACGCGCGATGGAGAGCGCGCACGAATTCTCGAACATCATCGGGCGCAGCCCGCAGATGCTCGAAGTGTTCGCGATGGTGGAGGCGATTGCCAGAACCGGCAGCACCGTGCTGATCACCGGACAGTCCGGCACCGGCAAGGACATGGTGGCGCGTGCCATTCACACACACTCGCTGCGCAAGGACGAGCCGTTCGTGGCGCTCAACTGCGGGGCCATGCCCGAAGCGCTGCTGGAGTCGGAACTGTTTGGCCATGTCCGTGGCGCCTTCACCGGCGCCGACACCAACAAGAAGGGCCTGATCGAAGTGGCCGAGCGCGGCACCATCTTCCTGGACGAAATCGGGGAGATGAACGCCGTCATGCAGGTGAAGCTCCTGCGCGTCTTGCAGGAACGCACCTTCCGCCGCGTGGGCGGCACGGAAGAAGTGAAGGCGGACATCCGCGTGATAGCGGCCACCAACCAGGATCTGGAGCGGCTGGTGGCCGAGGGTCGTTTCCGCGAGGACCTGTTCTACCGCATCAATGTCATTCCGATTCACCTGCCGCCGCTCCGTGATCGACCGGAGGACATCCCGCTGCTCGCCGAGCGCTTCCTGGCGCGGTACGCGGAGCGGATGGACAAGCCGGTTCGCAGCATCTCGCGCGAGGCGATGGAGCTGCTGATCGCACATGCCTGGCCAGGCAATGTCCGGGAACTCGAGAACGTCATCGAGCGCGCCGTGGCGCTGGAGCAGACCCCGGTGGTGCTGCCCGAGACGCTGCCCGTCTCCGTGCGACGGGGCAGCCAGCCGGCGGTGTCGGCCGGACGGGTGGACCTGCCGGACTGCGGCATGGACCTCGAGGCGCACGTCGAAGGCGTGTATCGTGACCATATTGCGGCCGCCCTGCGGCAGGCCGGTGGCGTTCAGGTGAAGGCGGCGGAACTGCTGGGGATGAGCTTCCGGTCGTTCCGCTACTACGCCAAGAAGTTCAACATCCGCTGAAAGGGCGCACGTGAACTCCTCCTCCCCACCCCAGTCCCGGACCCAGGTGCCCGACGCTGGCATGACGCTCATCGAATTGAGCATTGTCATCGCCATCGCCGGCATCCTCATGGTGATTGCCGCTGGCGCGCTGTTGCGCGCACGGGCCTCGGGGAACGAGGCGGCGGCCATCGCCAACCTTCAGTCGGTCAACAACGCCCAGTTCGCCTACCTGGCCGGGTGTGGGCAGGGCTACTACGCCACCTCGCTGGGCGCGCTTGGAGCCCCGGTGGCAGGCCGCGGAGAGGGATATCTGTCTGCCGACCTCTCCACGGGGGCGGTGGTGATACGGTCTGGCTACCGGTATGTGGTGAGTCTGGGCGCCGGCGGCGCCATCAGCAGCCAGGATTGCAACGGCACGGCCACCCAGACGAAGTACTACGCCTCGTCGGTGCCGCAATCGCCGGGCACGTCGTCCTCCGGGTCGCGGGCCTTCGCCACCAGCCAGAACGGCACCATCTGGGCGCTGGCCGGCGCGGTCGCACCTGCCGAGCCCTTTGGGGCCCCGGCAACGGCCGCGCGGTAGCCATCCGCCGGGTCACACCGCCAAAAAGCGGCAACTGCAGGTGACACGAAGTGTCAGGTGACGCCCAGCGTCACCGCGGCTCTTCGTCGACCCGATCCGCCAAGTCCCCTGAAAACAGCGGGTTGTACCAGGCGGGCCATGCCGCCCGATCGTGGCACCGGGGTTGCTCCTGTCTCTAGCGACACTCCCTCGCACTCACCGGGGCGGTCTGGCTGGGCCAGAGCGCCAAACAAGGAGCACGCACGTGAAGAACATCCGCAGAAACGACGGCTTTACCCTCATCGAGTTGCTGATCGTCGTGGCCATCATCGGCATCATCGCGGCGATTGCCGTGCCGGGGCTCTTGCGCGCCCGCATGTCCGGCAACGAAGCCTCGGCCATTGGCTCGGTTCGTACCATCAGCAGCGCCCAGGCGGCCTTCGCGGCCAGTTGTGGTGGCGGTGGTTATGCGGCCAGCCTCCCGGCCCTCTCGACGGCGCCGGCGAACAGCGTCGGCTTCATCCCGGCCGATCTCGGCACCGGCACCAAGCAGGGCTATGCCTTCGCGCTGACCGCTGGTGCCACCGAAATCCTGCCGCAGGCGCAGACCTGCAACAACGTGGCGGGCTCGGTGGACGGCTTCCTGATCGCCGGTTCGCCGGTGACCGCGGGCCAGACGGGCGTCCGCTACTTCGCGACCAACCAGACGGGCCTCATCAAGACCCGGAACGACGCGGCGATCGACGCGGCGAACTTCGACGCGTCCCAGAACCTGCAGTAACGGGCTGAGGCGAGGAGTGCAGGGGAGCGGGCTGACCCGCTCCCCTCATCTCGTTGTCCGGCACCGCCTCAGATTCTGCCTCCGGGTTGACACGTCACGGAGCCACTCCGTACTATCCGGGCACCCCCATGACACGTACCAGGCTCTGGCTCCTCCTGTTTTCGGCTGTCGCCTTCGTGGCGTCGGCCATGGCCCTCTACGTCCACTACAACCTGATCACGGATAGTTCCTACACGAGCTTCTGCGACATCAGCGCCACCATCAATTGCGAGGCGGTCTACGAGAGCGCCTATGGCACGGTGCGCGGTGTGCCAGTGGCGGTCGGTGGCGTCATCTGGTCGGCGTTGGTCTTCCTGCTGGCGGCCCACGGGCTGCGGCGCCCCAAGTCGGCCGAGGCCCAGAGCGTAGGGGAGTATGTGTTTCTCCTCTCCATCGTGGGACTGGCGTCGGTCCTCTACCTGGGCTACGCCTCGTACTTCATCCTCCACAAGGTGTGCCTGCTCTGTGCCGGAACCTATGTGGGCGTGTTCGGTGTGTTCTTTGTGGCCGCAGGAGTGACCAAGATGCCGTTTGCAAGCCTGCCGGGGCGTTTGCTCCGCGATGTGAAGTCCTTGCCCGGTAGCCCGGCAGCGGCTGGTCTGGCGGTCGCCTGGCTGGTGGCCTCGATCGGCCTGGTGGCGCTGTTCCCGCGCGATATGAAAGCGGCGGCCCCCGCCACAGCTGCCGAGGCCGCCGCGACAGCGGCTGGAGAGTTGACCGGTGAATCGGCGGCGCAGGCTGGCGCCAAAGCCATTTCCGCAGGCCAGCGGGCGGATTTCGAGCGGTGGTATGCGGCACAGCCCTACAGCCCGATCGCCGTGGCGAATGACGGGGCGAAGGTGGTGGTCGTGAAGTTCAACGACTACATGTGCCCGCCCTGCAAGCAGACCTACCTGAACTACAAGCCTGTCTGGGCGCGGCTGAACAAGAACTTCCCCGGGCAGGTGAAGTTCGTCACGCGCGACTATCCCCTCGAGCCCGAATGCAACACGGGCGGCGTGCACATGGCGTCGTGCGAGGCGGCTGCGGCCGTGCGCATGGCCCGCCTGGTGGGCAAGGCCGAGGCACTCGAGGACTGGCTGTTCGACAACCAGCCTGCCCTGACGCCGGATATGGTACGGCAGGGCGCCAGGCAGATCGCGGGCATCACCGACTTTGACGCCCGCTATCAGACGGTGCTGGCGCAGGTGAAGGCGGACGTGAAGCTGGGCCAGTCGCTGGGCGTCGGGCGCACGCCGACCTTCTTCATCAATGGCCGCAAGGTTGAAGGCGGACTCGACGCGGAATTCTTCGAGGCCGCCATCGAATACGAGCTGGCCCGAGCGGCGCAGAGCGCCAAGCCATGATCCATGGACGCCATTGAAACCGACGCACTTACCAAGCATTACCCGGTCGGCTTCTGGCGTCCTCGGCCCTACGTCGCGCTTGATGCACTGACCATCAGCGTTCGTGAGGGCGATGTCTTCGGCTTCCTCGGGCCCAACGGCGCGGGGAAGACCACCACGCTCAAGCTGCTCATGCAGCTCGTCTATCCCACCTCCGGCCACGCCACCATCCTGGGCCGGCCGGTGGGCGATGTGGACATCCGGCGCCGCATCGGCTACCTGCCAGAGAATCCCTATTTCTACGACTACCTCACCGCCGAAGAGCTGCTGGCGTACTTTGCCGGGCTGTTTGGCTACCGCGCCGCAGATGGCCGGAACCGGGCAGCCACGCTGCTGGACGAGGTCGGCATCGGCGCCGAGCGGCGCCTCCCGCTGCGCGGCTTCTCGAAGGGGATGCTGCAGCGGGTCGGCATTGCGCAGGCGCTCATCAACCGGCCCGACGTGGTCTTCTTCGATGAGCCCATGTCAGGACTGGACCCGATTGGCCGTCGCGACATCCGGCAGCTCATCCTCCGGTTGCGCGATCAGGGGTGCACGGTGTTCTTCAGCTCGCACGTGCTGTCTGATGCCGAGGCGCTCTGCAGCCGTGTGGCCATTCTGGCAGGCGGGCGGCTGGTGTCCAGCGGCTCGCTCTCGGACATCCTCGCGGCACATGCGCATGGCTGGGAGCTGATTGTCGGCGGCGTGTCCCGCGCGGTGATCGAGCGGGAGGTGCCCAGCGCGCACCGCATCATCGAGTACGGCGGCGGGCGCTGCTCGCTGGAATTGCCGTTGACCGCGCCTCCCGAGCAGGTCATGGCCCGTCTCGCGGCGAACGGCGCGTCGATCGTGTCACTGAATCCGCTGCGCGAGACCCTTGAGGACTTCTTTGTCCGGCAGGTGGGGTCCCGGTGAGCCCGCGCCAGATTGCGCGCGTGGCGGTGAGCGTCTTCCGCGAGTCAGTCCGCGACCGCGTGCTGTACAGCCTGGTCCTGTTTGCCGTGCTGCTCATCGCCGCGTCGTACCTGCTGGCGCAATTGACGGCCGGGCAGGACCTGAAAATCATCAAGGACCTGGGCCTGGCTGCCATCGCGACGTTCGGCCTGTTCATCGCCGTGTTCATCGGCATTGGCCTGGTCTGGAAGGAAGTGGAGCGCCGGAGCATCTACAGCCTCCTCGCCAAGCCCCTGCGACGTCGCGACTTCGTGCTCGGCAAGTACGTCGGGCTCGCCCTGACCCTGGTCGTGAACGTCGCCACCATGACCGCCGCGTTCTATGTCGTGCTGGCGGCGATGGCGTGGCTGGCTGATGATGCCGCGCGGGCAGGCTGGGCGGCGTCGGCGATGGACCCGACCATGCTGCTGGCCGTGGCCCTGATTCTGGTGGAACTGCTGGTGGTGACGGCCATCGCGCTGTTCTTCTCCACGTTTTCGAGCCCGTTCCTCTCGGCCGCGTTGACGCTGGGCGTATGGGTGGTCGGGCGCTTCGGTGACGATCTGCGCCACTTCGACACCGTGCTGGATGCGCCGGCCGTCGCGGCGCTGGCGCGTGGGCTCTCATACGTGCTGCCGAATTTCGCCGCCTTCGACATCAAGGCGCAGGTTGTACACGGCGTGCCTGTGGACCCGGTCTATGTGGTGCTGACGGGGCTCTACGGATGCGCCTACATCGGCGTGCTGCTCTCTGGCGCCGTCCTCGTGTTCGAGCGTCGGGATTTCCGGTGACGGCGCCGGGACGCCTCTGGAGCGTGGCACTGCTGGTGGCGTGCCTGTCGGCGGCTGTCAGCCTGCAGGCCCTGCTGGAGCACCGTGCGCCGAAGGTCCCCGCCGTCTCCCCGGATGTGCTCTATGTGCGCTCGGCGCCCGTGCTCGAGCGGCTGGCCTTGTCGTACCGGTCGGTGCTGGCGGATGTGTACTGGCTGCGCACCGTCCAGCACTACGGGCGGACCAAGCTGTCGACGACGCAGGACAAGCGATACGACCTGCTGTATCCGCTGCTCGATCTGACCACGTCACTCGACCCGCGATTCAGCGTCGCCTACCGGTTCGGCGCGATCTTCCTGGCGGAGCCACCGCCTGGAGGGCCGGGCCGTCCGGATCTCGCCATCGAGCTGCTGCAGAAGGGCCTCCGGAGCCAGCCGAACCGCTGGGAGCTGGCAGAGGACATCGGCTTTGTCTATTACTGGTGGCTGAACGATCACGAGCAGGCGGCGGCCTGGTTCACGCGGGCGGCACGCCTGCCGGGTGCGCCCGAGTGGTTGAACCCTGTCGCGGCCATGACGCTGGCCAAGGGTGGGAATCGAGCCTCCTCGCGCCGTTTGTGGCAGGAGATGGAACGGACCGCCGAAGCCTCCTGGCTTCGCTCGGCCGCTGCCCAGAGACTGCAGCAACTCGATGCGCTGGATCAGATCGATCGCTTGCTGGTGGCGGTGGGGACGTACGAGACTCGCATCGGGCGCCCACCGGCGAACTGGCGGACGCTGATCGGGGCCCGCCTGCTGCCCGGCGTCCCGGTCGATCCGGCGGGCTATCCGTATGCCCTGACGGATGGCCGCATCTCGCTGCACCCGCAGTCGCCCCTGTTGCCGATGCCGGTCGAGGTCGAGGCCCGGCCATGAGCGAGCCAGCCCTGATGACCGCCGTCCCTGGTCCCGCCGTACTGGCAGCGTTGTTCGGTGTGGTCGGCCTGCTGGTGGGCAGCTTCCTCAACGTGTGCATCTATCGGTTGCCTCGCCGGGAGTCGCTGCTCTGGCCGGGGTCGCACTGTCCCTCCTGCACCCGGACCCTGGCCTGGTTCGAGAATGTGCCGGTCGTGAGCTGGCTGGCGCTGCGAGGGCGATGCCGCGGCTGTCACGCGCCAATTCCGGTGCAGTATCCCCTGGTCGAACTGGTGACCTGCGCGCTGTGGGGGCTGGCGGCTGCGTTGACAGGACT
>JAKFYA010000335.1 GCA_021731095.1 Acidobacteriota bacterium
GCGGCTTCGCGCAGGGAGGGACCTGGTGGTGGTGAACCTGTCGGACACCGGCCTCTGGGTGGAGAGCCCGGTGCGCCTGTCTCCGGGAAGCCGGGTGGACATCCACGTGTTCACGGCGGCGGGACGCCTGTTGACCCGTACCAGGGTTGCGCGGGCGTGTGTCGCGGCGGTGGCGCCTGACGGAGTCCTGTATCGGGCCGCCCTCGCCTTCGATCAGCCGCTCCCGCTGGAGGACCCTGGGTATCTCGTGCCCGCGCCTGCGCCAGCCGACATTGGCCGACTGGGGAGTCCTTACCCAAGAGACGGCAGGGAGGGGGAGGCGAACAGGGCAGATCACCCGCGATCGGCCGGAGCACGCGTGGAATCGCACGTGGCAAGCACTTTGGAATGGGACCCGCAGGACGAACGCAGCGGAGTGACCGATGACACTAACTGAGCAGCACACGGACCAGGGCGGCAGGACGGATTCGGACGGGCAAGGCCTTGCGGGCATCGTGCGCGCATTGGGCCGGGCCATCGGAGACACGGGTGTCGAACGTGCGCTGCGCGACGCCTTCGAAGCGGCGGTGCCGGCCTGGCTGGCCGTGCGGTCTGTGCGCTTGCGCGAAGCCGGGAGCCCGCTGCCGCAACGGCCGCTCGCCTGTGGTTCCGCGACAGATCCCGTGGCGGTCGATGTGCCGGGTCAGGAGCCGGGCAGACGCGTCCTCCTGGAGGCGGCGATGGGAGAGGCCGGCAACCTGTCTCCCGCACGCTTCGACATGCTGACCACAGCGGCCGCCCTGGGTGCCTTGGTGCTCGAGGTGGAGCGCGGGCGTCGGGGCAGGCCAGGTGCCCGTGTGGGGATGCCGACCCTGCCACCGGTTCACCTGCTGGGTGAGACCGACGCCATGCACCAGCTGAAGGAGCGCTTGGCCAGGGTGGCGCCAACCGACTTCACCGTCCTCATTGAAGGCGAGAGTGGCACAGGCAAGGAACTCGTGGCGCGCTGCCTGCACCAGTGGAGTGCGCGCAGGGTGGGCCCGTTCGTCGCGGTCAACTGTGCGGCCATCGTCGATACGCTGCTTGAAGCCGAGCTGTTCGGCATCGAAGAGCGAACGGCGACGGGTGTGCGCGGTCGACGTGGCAAGTTCGAGCTCGCAGATGGTGGCACGCTGTTCCTGGACGAGGTCTCCGACTTGTCGCCAGCGGCGCAGGCCAAACTGCTGAGAGCCATTCAGGAACTGGCGGTCGAACGCGTGGGCGGACGCACCACCACCCGCGTGGATGTGCGGATTGTTGCGGCGTCGAACCGTCCGCTTGGAGAATTGGTCGCCGCCGGTGCATTCCGGGCCGACCTGTACTACCGGCTGAGCGGTGTGGAGGTGCAAGTGCCGCCGTTGCGAGCGCGCCTGGATGACGTGCCTGGTCTGGTCGCCCACTTTCTGGATCGGCATCGCCACACCCGTCGGCTCGTGCTGTCTCCTCAGGCAATGGCGGCATTGCTGCTGCACCGGTGGCCTGGGAACGTGCGCGAGCTCGAGAGGGTGGTGGAGCGCAGTGTGGCGCTGGCTCCCGGACACGAGGTCCAGGTGGATGACCTGCCGCCCGTCATCCGGGGACACGTGGAGCCTGGTGCACATGATGTCGGTTCGGACGAATCGATGCGGGCCTGGGGAAGCCGGTATGCCCGGATGGTGTATCTGCGCTGCGGGTGCAACAAGCGCGAGGCCTGCCGCAGGCTCGGGATCAGTTACCACACGCTGGATGCGTATCTCCGCTATGCGCAGCGGCGGGACGGTGGCCGGCGGCAGATGCCTGCGTGGGTCACGCGTTCGTACGGGGAGTCCGGCTGCGAGGCCCTCTGCACGCCGGAGCGCACGGTGGCCCCCTCGGACAATGCCGGGGCTGTGCTGGATGTCGCGGGGGCCTGAGCGATGACCGACGCGCACTGGGTGCGTGCCGTCCACTTCTTCCACACCCTTCGCCTGCACTCGCGGCCCATGCTGGCGGGGCTGGCGTCGCTCGGCCTGCTGGGTGGGCTGGTCCTGCTCCTCGACCCGACCCGCGGGGTCGAGGTGACGCTGCCCGTCGTCGTGGTGCAGATGTTTGCCGCCTCGTCGGGCTTCCTGGTACCTGCCCGCAGGGGGCACTTCGATCTGCTCCTGACCGTGGGACCGAGCCGCCGGCTCGCGGCGGCGGCCCATTGGGCGGTGTCCGCCGCACCGGGGCTGGTGCTCTGGCTGGGACTGGGGTGTCTGGAGGCTGCGCTCGGGGGCGGCGGTGGCGCGGCGCTGGCGTCGGGAACGGTCGCGGCCATGGCGCTGGTGTCCCTGCTGGGTTGGGCGGGCACCGTGGCGCTGCCTCGACTGGGGGCCGGGGTCATCTGGCTCGTGCTGATGGCGGCGCTCCTGGCCACGACCGGGCAGTGGCCGGGGACCGGGCGCATGCCATTGCTCGGGGAACTGGCGGAGTGGCCACGTCCCGTGCAGTGGACCGTGTGCCCGTTGCTCATGGTGGGGTTGCGGCTTGACGACGCTGGGTGCTGGTCTGCCATGCCCGGTCTGGTGCTGGCCGTGGCCGGGTGGTGGGTGGCGGTGCTGGCTGTCGAGCGTGCCAGCCTCGGGCTCGAGGCGGCGCAATGAGCGGAGGCCTGGTGCTCTCGGTGCGCGGGCTGGCGGCGCAGTACGGCCGACGCCAGGTCTTTCATGACGTGTCAGTTGATGTGCCGGCCGGACAGGCGCTTGGAGTGGTGGGGCCAGGGGGCGCGGGCAAGACCACCTTGCTCCGCACGCTGGTGGGGCTGGTGACGCCGTGCGCAGGTGAGGTGCGGATGGGTGGGCTGTTGCCCCGCCACGCCGGGTTGCGCGGGGGCGTGGCGTACTTTGGCGGTGAGGCCACGTTGCCCGGTCGGGTCCGGGCCAGAGCCTGGGGGCGCCTGATCAGTGAAGACCTCACGACAGACCGGCGCCGGTTGCGGACGCTTGGCCGTGGGGCGCGCCAGTTGCTGGGGCTCCGAACGGTCCTCGGGCGCCCTGGACTGGGCCTGGTCGTGCTGGACGAGCCGTGGGAAGGGCTGGACCCGGACGCAGGCCGATGGCTGTCAGCGATGCTGGTGACCAAGCGCGACCGCGGTGCCGTGGTGGTGGTGTCGTCCCATCGTCTGCACGAGCTTGGCGGGCTCTGTGATGCGTTTCTGTTTCTGGTCAACCAACGCGCCATTGTGCTGAGAGCTACCGAGATCAGCTCGACCGGGCCGGTCACCGAGGCCTGCCTCGTGGACGTGTTCGACCGCCTGCGCAGCGGCGCTGACAAGGCCGTCCGGCTTCCTTGACCACCTCAGACTGCGCATAGTACGGTTAGGCATCTCGCCGTCACCGGCTTCCTGGTCCGGCGTCCATCCCATGACCGACACCGAACCGACCGGCGCCCCCCTCAAGCGCACTCCCCTCAACGCGAGACACCGGGCGTCCGGAGCCCGCATGGTGCCCTTTGGCGGCTGGGACATGCCGGTGGAGTACACCGGTGTTACCGCCGAGCACATGGCCGTGCGTCAGCGCGTGGGCCTCTTTGACGTCAGTCACATGGGGCAACTCGAGATTGCCGGCAAGGGAGCCCTGGCGGCGGTGCAGCATGTGTCCTGCAATGATGCCAGCCGGCTGCAGGTGGGGCAGGCCCAGTACTCGGCCCTCACCCGTCCTGACGGCACGCTCGTCGATGACATCCTGGTCTATCGCCTGGCCGCCAGCCATTTCATGCTGGTCGTCAATGCATCGAACACCGACAAGGACCGGCGGTGGATTGCCGAGCAGATTGTCGGCTTCGATGCGGCGATGGTTGATGCCAGCAGTCGATATGCCCTCATTGCCGTGCAGGGTCCACAGGCGCTCCACGTGCTGCAGCCCCTGACGGGCGTCGACCTGGCGTCGATGCCGTACTACTGGTTCGGCCACGGCGAAGTGGCCGGGGCCAGGGCGACCATCTCCCGGACGGGCTATACCGGTGAGGACGGTTTCGAGGTGTTCGTGCCACCGGCGCAGGCGGATCAGGTCTGGCAGGCCCTGATGCAGGCTGGCCACGAGGCCGGCGTGCTGGCCTGCGGTCTGGCGGCGCGTGACACTCTCCGGCTCGAGGCCGGCATGCGCCTCTACGGGAACGACATGGACGACACCACAACCGTGCTCGAAGCCGGACTGGGCTGGATTGTGGGCTGGGACAAGCCGGCCTTTCTGGGGCGTGAACAGATTCACGCCCAGCGAGCCACTGGCGTCACGCGAAAGCTGGTGGGCTTCGACATGACCGAGCGCGCCATCGCGCGTCATGGCCACGCCGTCATGGCTGGCGATGTTGCGGTCGGGGTGGTGACCAGCGGGACGCAGACCCCCTTCCTGAAGAAGGCCATCGGCATGGCCTATGTCCCCGTGGCGAGCGCCGCCGTGGGCAGTGAACTCGAGATCGACATCCGGAACCGGCGGGCGCGGGCGCGCGTGGTGCCGATGCCCTTTTACAAGCGAGGCTAGCGATGTATCCGTCTGACGTGCAGTACACCAGAGACCATGAGTGGATTCGGGTAACCGGGTCCACGGCTGAAGTCGGCATCACGGATTATGCGCAGAAGGCTCTGGGCGATGTGGTGTACGTCGACCTGCCAGAGGTCGGTCGTGTCGTGGCGGCGGGGCAGGCCTTCGGCACCATCGAGTCCGTCAAGGCCGTGTCGGAACTGTTCGCGCCGATGAGCGGCACGGTGACCGAGGTGAATGCGGCGCTGGCCGAGCATCCGGAAGCGGTCAATGCGCATCCGCATGACACGTGGCTCATCAGGATCGCCGTGTCGGACCTGGCCGAGGCGGCAGGGCTGCTCGACAGCGCGCAGTATGAGGCGCTCGTCAAGGAATGACCGACCGCCTCACGGCTTCAGACTGGTTCACGCCGCGGCACATCGGGCCATCGCCGGACGAGCGCGATCGCATGCTGGCGGCCATCGGGGTGGCGTCGCTCGATACGCTCATTGACGAGGCCATTCCGGCATCCATCCGGTTGACGGCGCCGATGGCGCTGCCGCCTGCCGAGGGCGAGCACGCCTATCTGCGTCGCGTCGCCTCCATCTCTCTTGCCAACAAGGCGATGCGGTCCTATATCGGACTGGGCTACCACGACACCCTGACGCCGAGTGTCATTCTCCGGATGGTGATGGAGAACCCGGGGTGGTACACGCCCTACACGCCATATCAGGCCGAGATTGCGCAGGGGCGGCTGGAGTCGCTGATCAATTTCCAGACGATGGTGACCGACCTCACCGCGATGGAGGTGGCCAACGCGTCGCTGCTCGACGAGGCCACAGCGGCCGCCGAGGCGATGACGTTGCTGCATCGCGTGAACCCGAAGAAGCGGCCCACACAGGTTCCGGGCGTCTTTCTGGTGAGCGACGGCTGCTTCCCGCAGACGATCGACGTGCTGACGGGTCGCGCTGAACCGCTCGGGATCGAGGTCCGCGTGCAGCCTGTGGCCGAGATGGTCATGGACGACGCCGTGTTCGGCGTCCTGCTGCAGTATCCGGACGAGGTGGGCGTGACCGCCGACCTGGCACCGTTCATCGCCGGTGCCCATGCGGCTGGCGTGCTGGTGGCGGTCGCGACCGATCTGCTGGCCCTGACGATATTGACGCCACCGGGTGAGATGGGGGCAGATGTCGTCTTCGGCAACGCCCAGCGCTTTGGTGTGCCGCTCGGCTTCGGCGGACCCCACGCGGCGTTCTTTGCCACCCGGCAAAGCTTCGTGCGCCAGATGCCAGGGCGGCTCATTGGCGTGTCGGTCGACGCGCACGGTAATCGGGCGTACCGGATGTCGCTCGCGACTCGTGAGCAGCACATCCGTCGGGAGAAGGCGACCTCGAACATCTGCACGGCGCAGGCGCTGCTGGCCAACATGGCCGCGATGTACGCGGTCTACCATGGCCCGTCAGGCCTGGGGGCCATCGCAGAGCGTGTACACACCTTCGCGCGGGTGCTTGAAGCTGAACTGCTCAAGCTCGGCGTGACGCAGTTGAACGCCTCCTATTTCGACACCCTGCGCATCCAGTTGCCCGGCGACGCCGAGCCCGTGCGGCAGCGGGCCCTGCTGGCCGGAATCAACCTGCGCTACATCGGCGACGAGGTCGCCAGCATCTCGCTCAACGAGACGGTGACCGTCGAGGACCTGACCGACATCCTGAATGTCTTTGTCGAATCCTTCAGCCAGCATCCCGTGGCGCGCGTGGATGTGGCGACCATTGCGGCCGCGCTCGACGGTGACCGGCTCGGAGGCCTCCGGCGCACCAGTCCCTTCCTGACGCATCCGGTCTTCAACGCGCATCACTCCGAGACCGAGATGATGCGGTACATCCGGACGCTGGAACGGAAGGACATCGGCCTGGATACGTCGATGATTCCGCTCGGGTCCTGCACGATGAAGCTGAACGCCGCCACCGAGATGATGCCGGTGACGTGGGAACGCTTCTCCCGCGTGCATCCGTTTGCCCCCATCGAGCAGGCGGGTGGCTATCTGCAGATCATCGAAGAGCTTGAAGAGGCGTTGTGCGCCGTCACGGGGTTTGCGGCAGTGTCCCTGCAGCCCAACTCGGGCGCGCAGGGTGAGTTCGCCGGTCTGATGGTGATTCGCGCGTACCACCTGTCGCGTGGCGACGCGCATCGGAACGTGGTCCTGATTCCGGCCTCGGCCCATGGCACCAATCCCGCCAGTGCCGCGATGGCCGGCATGCAGGTCGTGGTGGTGGCGAGCACGCCGGATGGCTCCGTCGACCTGACAGACCTGCAGGCCAAGGCAGACGCCCACAGGGACGATCTGTCGTGCCTGATGATTACCTATCCATCAACGCACGGTGTCTACGAGGACGCGATTCGCGAGATCTGCGCCATCGTGCACGCGAATGGTGGCCAGGTGTACATGGATGGCGCCAACATGAACGCGCAGGTGGGCCTGACCAGTCCAGCAACCATCGGCGCCGACGTGTGTCATCTCAACCTGCACAAGACCTTTGCGATTCCTCACGGTGGGGGCGGGCCTGGCATGGGCCCGATCGGGGTGGCCCGCCATCTCGCGCCATTCCTGCCGGGGCACGCGCTGTCTGCCACGGGTGGCGCGCAGGCGATTCGCGCGGTGTCGGCGGCGGCCTGGGGTAGCGCCAGCATTCTGCTGATTTCGTATGCCTACATCCGGCTGCTGGGTGCCGAGGGCATGACCGATGCCTCGCGGTACGCCATCCTGAACGCCAACTACATCAAGGCCAGGCTGGACCCGCACTATCCGGTGCTCTACACACGGCCCAATGGCCGTGTCGCCCACGAGCTGATCTTTGATCTGCGCGCGTTCAAGGCGGCCGGAGTCGAGGAAGGCGATGTGGCCAAGCGCCTCATGGATTACGGCTTTCATGCGCCGACCGTCTCGTTTCCGGTGGCCGGCACGTTGATGATCGAGCCGACCGAGAGCGAAGACATGGCCGAACTGGATCGGTTCTGCGAGGCCATGATCCAGATCCGTCACGAAATCGAGGCCGTGGTGACCGGTGCGGCTGATCGCCAGGACAATGTCCTGAAGCATGCGCCGCATACAGCGGCGGCCGTGTCGGCCTCGGCATGGACGCACCCGTACTCGCGCGAGGAGGCGGCCTATCCACTGCCGTTCGTACGCGAACGGAAGTTCTGGCCGAGCGTAGGCCGGATCGACAATCCCTGGGGCGACCGCAACCTGTTCTGTTCCTGTCCGCCGCCGACAGCCTAGGCGGTCATGCGCATTCTCAACACGCGGCAGATGCGGGAGGCCGATCGCACCACGATCGAGGCGATTGGCATCCCCTCCATGGTGCTCATGGAGAATGCCGGTCGTCAGGTGGCGGCAGCGATCGAGGCCAGCTACGCCGAGGCCCTCGAGGACCGGATCGCGGTCCTGTGCGGGCGCGGCAGCAATGGCGGGGACGGTTTTGTGGTGGCCCGGACGCTGATGCAGCGGGGCGTCGAGGTGTCGGTGTTCGTGATTGGCGCCCTGGCCGGCATCACCGGCGATGCGCGTGCGAACCTGGAGATCCTGGGACGGCTGGGGCTGAGCGTGGTCGAGATCCAGGACGAGCAGACCTGGGAACTCCATTTTTCTGAAATCGCCCAGTGTTCGTTGATTGTCGATGCGCTGGTCGGCACGGGACTCAGTTCGGCGTTGCGCGGGATGGTCGAGACGGTGGTGGCCGATGTCAACGCTTCGGGCCTGCCGATTGTGTCCATCGATCTGCCAAGCGGACTGATTGCGGACAGTCCTCACGTGCCTGGTGCCACCATCGACGCGTCAATGACGGTCACGCTGGCTGCGCCCAAGCTGCCGTTGGTGCTGCCGCCCGGAGAGGCCCGCGTCGGGGAAGTCGTGGTCGCGGACATCGGCATTCCGCTCGACATCATCGATGCGCTGGATGGCCCGCGACTGGAACTGCTGACCCCGGAGGATCTCCGTGGGTTGGTAGAGCCGCGCGTGCCCGACGCCCACAAGGGCGACTTCGGTCGGGTGCTGCTGATTGCGGGCTCGCGGGGCAAGACCGGCGCGGCCGCGCTGAGTGCCCTTGGCGCGTTGCGCTCGGGCGCAGGCCTGGTGACGGTGGCCACGCCCGCGTCATCGCAGCCCGTGGTGGCGGCGCTGGCGCCGGAATTCATGACGGCAGCCCTGCCGGATGGCCCCGATGGTCAACTGGCCGACGGGGCGCTGGAGGCCGTACTCGAACTGGATGCCGACGTGGTGGCGTGTGGTCCGGGCCTGGGCCGTGGGGACGGGGTGCGGCGGTTCGTCCGGCGGCTGCTGCAGGATGGCACGGGTCCGCTGGTGCTGGATGCTGATGCGCTGGCCGTGCTGGCCGACACCCCGGGCGAACTGCTGGGACGCGAGGACCGCGATGTCATCATCACCCCGCATCCCGGTGAGATGGCGCGCCTGCTGGGGCGGAGTGCGGACGATGTCCAGCGGAACCGCCTGGAGGTGGCGACCGAGTTTGCCACGTCCCACCACGTCTATGTGGTTCTCAAGGGCTATCGGACCCTCATCGCCACGCCTGACGGACGGGTGTTCGTGAACCCGACCGGCAATGCGGGCATGGCCACCGGTGGCACGGGCGACATCCTGACCGGCATGATTGCCGCCTGGGTCGCCCAGTTGCTCGATGCCGAGGCGGCGTGTCGCCTGGCGGTCTTCCTGCACGGCGCCGCCGGAGACCGGGCAACGGCCGAGATGGGGGATGTCGCGATGGTGGCCTCCGACATGCTGGCCCACCTGGGACCTGCGCTACAGCATCTGCTCCAGCCCCGGAAGGTGGCCGGCGGAGTCGAGTGAGTCCTGGGTCTGTGCCTGTGGTGCACACCAGCCGTTCCGAGGCCGAGACCCGGAGGTTGGCGCAGGCGTTGGCGACCACCCTCAAGCCGGGTGACCAGATTCTGCTGACCGGCGATCTGGGCGCTGGCAAGACTGCCTTCGTCAGGGGCCTCGCCGATGGCCTGGGTGCCCCCGTAGACGAGGTCAGCAGTCCCACCTTCACCCTCGTGCAGGAGTATCGCGGTGGCCGCCTGGTGCTCTATCATGCGGACCTCTACCGGCTTACCCGCGCGGCGGCTGAGGACCTCGGGCTCGAGGAGATCGGCCTTCGGGACGGCGTGCTGGCGGTGGAGTGGCCGGACCGTCTGGAGCATGTGGCCGCTGACGCCATCTGCGTCGGAATTGAGTGGATTGACGAAACGTCGAGGCACATCACCATCGAGCGCCTCACAGCAAGGAGAGCCCCGCATGACGGATGAAATGCGCGAGACCACACGTCGGATGTTTCTCACACTCAGCGGGGCTGCCGCGCTCGGGGCTGGTGCCCTGGGCAGCGCCACCGTGTCGGCCGCGGCCATGACCGAGACGGACCGGAAGAACGTTGAGGTCGTGAAGGCCATGAGTGCGGCCTGGAAGACGGGCGACGCGAACAAGGTGGCCGCCTACATGGACGAGAAGATTGCCTTCCGCGGCAGCGCCGAGCGCATGGAGACGCCGGCCACGGTGGGGAAGGACGCCTTCGTGAAGTCGATCACGGGCTTTCTGGCGGGCTTCGAACTCGACATGGTCGTGCACGACGTCTTTGCGCTGGCCCCAGTCGTGGTGACGTGCCACCAGCAGCTCTTCGTCAACAAGAAGGACAAGAGCGAGGTCGAGGACCTCTACATCGGCTGCTTCTTTGTCGAGAATGGCAAGATTCGCGAGTGGAACGACTACGCCATCATTCCGTTCTCGGCGCCGCGCAAGAAGGACACCGCGTCGCGCGCGACGTTCTTTCACGTGAAGTAGGCCCAGCCGGGCCTACCCTTTCAGCATCGTGCCCAGACGGTCGCAGGCCGTCTGGAGCACCTCCATCTTCGGGCCGAACGAGAACCGCACGTGGCGCTCGAAGCGCGATACCCGTCCGTGCCGGCGGTTGCCCGGGTTGATGTCGAAGAACTGCCCTGGCACGGTGATCACCTGCTGATCGAGCGCACGCTGGAAGAACGACATGCCGTCGTTGAACCCGGGTGGCAGGTCTGCCACCGAACCCCAGACATAAAAGCCACCCTCCGGCGCCAGGTCGACGCGGACGCCG
>JAKFYA010000080.1 GCA_021731095.1 Acidobacteriota bacterium
CTTCGACCGCACGGGCGCGCGGCAGATGCTCTACGAGACGATGGACTGGGAGGACCCCAACAGGAAGGGGTATTGGGACCGGAACCGTCTACATATAGATCAGTGTGTGCCGCTGGAGGCTGGACTGGATGAGGACCCGATTCAGGTCATGTTCAACGGACCCGTGGCCCAGATTCGTCGCCTGGCCGAGCTGATGGCCTTGAGGCGCGAGGGCTACACGCTGTCGCTGACCGAGTATGAAGACCGGAACTTCTCCCTGCTGGACGTGAACGGCGAAGGGGCGACCAAGGCCGGGGCCCTTGCGGCCGCCGCCGCCAGGCTGGGGGTGTCGCGCGAGCAGGTGATGGCGATCGGCGACAACTTCAATGATGAGGGGATGCTGGCGTACGCCGGGTGTCCGGTGCTCATGGGCAATGCCGTCGAGCCGCTGAAAGCGCACGGGTGGCCGGTGACCGGTGGGCAGGACGAGGCGGGCGTGGCCCAGGCCATCCGGCGCTACATTCTCGGGGACTGAGCCAGACGCCTCCGGCGGGGCACCCTACGGAACCATCCTGCTGCGGCCGATAGACCGGCTGCAGCCATGGCCAACGGCAACAACGGCTTTTCTCCCAGCGGAAACAATCTCGGCGTGAACCTCGCCTTCACGCGGTTCCTGTTCGTCATTGCCCGCGACGAAGACGCCATGGCCAGCCGCATCAAGACCGCAGGCGGCCTGATTGCCCGCGGGTTCTTCAACGACTTCGAGGCGGACGGCTCCAAGGATGCCCCGCCGCACGAGACCATCCAGTTCATGGTTGCCGAACAGGCGCCAGAGCCGGGCACGCCCGGTGTGCCCGGTGCCCGGTATGCCGTGCAGGTCTGCGGCAAGTACCGGCCCCGGCTGCTGGAGGTGGAGGCAGAGCTGCGCCGCCGTCTGGGAGACGCGGCCGACGTGCTGGCGATTGAGGGTGCCGACCGGAACCCGCGATACACCAGCCTCGAGATGTACGACTACGCCTACAAGCGCGCGCTGCCACGTTCGTCAGGCCGTTCGGCCCGGCGGGCATTCGTGCTGCCGGTGAACAAGTCCTCGGCGTGGTGGGACAAGTCGGCCCTGGACCGGCATGCCTACTTCTACCCGCATGTGGATCAGGCAAGCGGATGTCCGGTCAGCGGGCACGCGCGCGCCGCGCACGCCGGCATCTCGACCATCTTCCGCCGGCTGTTTCACAACCCGGATGGCTACGGGCGCGAAGGTGAGTACGACTTCGTGGCCTACTTCGAATGCACTGACGAGCATGTCGCCACGTTCGACCAGGTTCATGCCGCCCTTCGCGACACGAGCCGGAACCCCGAGTGGCAGTTCGTGACGGAAGGCCCGCTCTGGCGGGGCGTCCGGGTGCTGAAGTGGTAGCGCCTACTCGGCGTCCCTGACGAAGACCACACGCCCGTCAAAGATGGTCACGGCCACCTCGAGGTCGGGCACGGTCTCGGCCTGCGGCGAGAACAGATCCCCCGACAGCACCACCAGATCCGCCAGCTGACCTCTCGCGACGCGCCCACGGCGCTGCTCATCGAAGGCTGCGTGGGCCGCGTCGAGCGTCAGGGCGTCGAGGGCTGCGGCGCGGCCTTCCGGAGACGCGATGGCGAGCAGCGAGCCGAGACGGGCGTCCAGCCCGTACTGCAGGCCGGCTCCCGCCTCCTTCAGGCGGGACTCCAGCGCCGCATCGCCCGCGCCATCGTGCAGCACCAGATGCCGGGCATCCCTGCCTTCGTGTGGAGCCGACCGCGCGACGGCCTCGAGGGCGGCGACCGCCTGTTCCACGTCTTCAGGTCCATCGGTACGCAGCCGCACCTGCCAGCCTGCGGCCTCCAGGCTGGCGACATGCGTCTCGAGGTCCGGGTCCGTCGCAGCCAGCTCTACGGCGCGCGCCTTCAGCAGCGGGTCGTTGCCGTGGAGGTCGCGGGCAGCGGTCAGCGCGGCGAGGGTGTCGGGGATCAGCGGTGTGGCGGGCACCAGGGTCTGGAAGACGCGCAGGGCCAGTTCGCGCCCGGCGCGCAGCGAGTCCCATGCGCCGAGCGTCTCCAGATCGCCTCGGGTCTGAATGCTGGTCACACCCCGTGCATAGGCTTCGCGCACGCCCGCCAGTAGCATGTCGGCCGTCGCGTCATCGTCCGGTTCCGGCCCCTGAGGCCTGCGACCATCCGGGGCCGGGCTGAGGCGGGCGCCGGCGAGGAAGTCGGCATGACTGTCTGTGAAGCCGGGCAGGACCGACGCGCCGTGCGCGTCGAGCACGGTGGTCTGCTTGCGGGTCAGCCGCTTCATCTCGCGATTGCTGCCCACCGCCACAATCAGACCCGCGCGCACCGCGACAGCCTCGGCAACCGGCTCGCCGGGTCCGGTGTAGACACGGCCGTTCAGGACGATCAGATCAACCGAGTCCAGGTCGTCCCGCTGTGCGCGGGTGATGATGCCCGCGGCAAACGTACCGACCACGATGCAGACAACGATGAGGGTGACGAGGCGAGCACGCATGGCGTCAGTGTCCTATCCGATCCGGTCCGACAGCAAGGCCACGCTGAGCGCGTAGTAGTGCGCGCAGTTGTAGCCGAGAATGGCATCGTAGTTGTCATACACCAGGAACGTCCGGTTGCCGGTGACCACCAGACCGGCGGCGGTCCTGCTGGCCGGCAGTGGTCGTCCGTTCACCGCGCGCACGCCCAGTGCCTTCCAGCGCGAGAGCGGCACCCGCTCGGTCATGTTCCGCTGTGCGTAACACCCGTCGGTCCGCGGTGGTACGGCGGCGCGCACCCGGGCGATGGCGTTGTCGGCAATGGTGACCTCCCGGCCCCAGGACGAGCCGGCCTTCCAGCCATAGGCATGGAGGTAGTTGGCAATGGAGGCCAGGGCGTCCGGTGTCGAGCGCCAGATGTCGCGATGCCCATCGCCGTCGAAGTCGACGGCGTGCGCCAGATAGCTTGACGGCATGAACTGCGGCTGGCCCATGGCCCCGGCCCAGGAGCCCTTCATGCTGGCGACGTCGATGTAGCCGCGGGCCACGACCGTCAGCGCATCGAAGAGCTGGCTGCGGAAGAAGTCGGACCGGCGGGGTTCCCAGGCCAGCGTGGCCAAGGCCTGGAAGATCGGCACTCGGCCAGTCGCCCGTCCGAAGCGCGACTCCATGCCCCAGATGGCCAGCAGCACCTGCGGAGGCACGCCGTATCGTGCGCCGATGCGCCGAAGCACGCGTGCGTGCTCGCGTCGGTGGGTGCGGCCGCGCCGGACCACGGCACGGGTCACATGCGAGCTGAAGTACCGGTCGAAGCCGGGTACCAGTTCGGCCTGCGTCCGGTCGCTCTGGATCACCCGCTCAAGCGGTTGGAGATCGCGGAACGCGTCATCGAGCAGCGCGTCACTGAAACCGCGGCCACGGGCCTCGGCGCGAAGGGCCTCGAGCCAGTCAGTAAAGGGGGGCGGCTCGGCGGGGCTGACCTCCGGTGGCGCAGGCGTCTGCGCCGCGGAGGGCGCGGCTGAACTGGCGGTCAGGATCAGCAGCAGGACGAGGCAGGCGCGGTGCATTCCAGTCTGCGCCGACTATACCGCGAGCAGGGCAATGGTGGCGCCCAGGTGCGACTCGGGCGCGTCGTGGAAGGACCGGACCGCCGCGTGACGCGACAGGACGCGGTGCACGGTGGCTCGCTGCACGCCGATGCCACGGCCGTGAATCAGGCGAACTTCGGCAAGGCCGGCCTCTGTCGCCGCCTCAAGGTAGGCCTCCACCACCGACGCGATGTCGCGCGGCAGAAAACTGTGGAGGTCGAGCGTTCCGTCCACCGGAACGCGGTGGGACATCAGACCGCGTAGGTGGCTGTCACGACAGTCGTGATGCCGCCTCTGGCGGCAAAATCGCCAGTCACGGTCATCTTCCGCGGGGCGCAGACGGCGACCAGGTCGTCCAGGATGCGATTGGTGACCGCTTCGTAGAAGATGCCCTGGTTGCGGAACTCGAGCAGGTAGTACTTGAGCGACTTCAGCTCGATGCATCGTTCGCCCGGCACATACGAAATCCTGATCACGCCGAAGTCGGGCAGGCCGGTCTTCGGGCAGACCGACGTGAACTCGGGGCAGGCAATCGCGATCTCGAACTCGCGTTCCGGGTGAGGGCTGGGAAAGGTTTCAAGGGTGTCTCGTCCGGCCATGGCGAAAGGAAGTCTAGCATTTCGGCCACAAACAGGCCGAAATAGGCTGACTGTTGATTGACACTCCTTCTCGCAGCACGCTACGATCCCCGCGTCAGGTGACAGTTCGTCCCGGTCGAGCGCGCGCGGCCAGACGAGAGCGAAGTGATGGCGCGCACCAGCAATTGGGGGACGAAATGGGAGAGGCCCGCAGGATGGGCAAGTCGGAGCTGTTTTCGCACTTCGCGGAACGTTTCGACATCAAGCGGACGCTGGCACGTGAGTTCTTCGATGAACTGGCCGTGCTCGCCGAGAAGGAACTGAAGCGCGCCGACGAGTTCGTGCTTCCTGGCATGGTCAAGCTGGTTGTGCAGAAGCGCAAGCCGCGGAAGGGGCGCAATCCCGCCACCGGCGAAGAGATCAGCATTCCGGCCAAGACCGTGGTGAAGGCGCGGATCGTCAAGCAGTTGAAAGACTCGGTTCTCCCGAAGAAGTAAGCGAGTCACCGTCGTTCGAACGCTCCCCCGCTGGTGTATCCGCGCGGCCCGACGGCCAGTCGGCCCTCGACCGCGCGGATCCAGTGCCAGCCCAGGGGGGCGCCTCGGGTGGCCGGCTCTCAGCCGGCCAGGGGAAACCGCACGGTGAACGTGGTTCCCTGCCCCAGGACACTGGCCACCGTGATGGTGCCGCCCAGTTGCTCCACTGTCTTCTTGCACACCGCAAGCCCAAGTCCGAGTCCCTGCCGCTTGGTGGACACGAACTCATCGAAGATCGAGTCAAGACGCTCTGCCGGAATGCCGCTGCCGGTGTCGGTCACCGCAATGACCGCTGTCTGACCGTCGACGCGCGTGCGAATGGTCACCGTCCCGCCTGGCGTGGTGGCCTGACAGGCGTTGTTGATCAGGTTGCCGTACACGCGGTTGAGGGCGAACTGATCACCGGTGATGTGGATGGATTCCCCGGCCAGGTCGGCGACGAGGTCGAGCCCGGCGTGCTGCACGGTGGCCGTCATCGACTCCACCAGCTCGGCCACCGCCTTGTTCACCTCCAGCAATGAACGCTGGAGCGGCACCGGCGATGTCAGTTGTCGAAGGTCGTCGAGGAAACGGCGGACCAGTGCGAGCTCCCGCTCGATGGTGCGCTGGAAGACCGACCGGTACTCCAGGTCGTCGAACTTCTTCACGATGAGCTTGCAGGCGTTTCCCAGGTTCTGGATCGGCGTCGAGATGTCGTGAGCCAGACCGGCCGCGATGCGTCCGAACGTGGCCTGACGTTCCTGCTTCCTGACCTCGGCCTGCAGTTCGATCAGGTGATCGGCCATGTTGTTGAAGGCTGAGCCCAATTGTCCGAACTCATCGGTCGAGTCGATGGCGACGCGTTCGTCCAGGCGGCCGGCGGCCAGGGCCCTGGTGCCCTTCATCAGGTTGAAGATCGGAGTGATGAAGCGGCGGCCCTGGTAGTACCCGACGGCAATCATGGCCAGCAGCGACACGCCAATGGCGAGGACCAGCTGGATCCGGAGCTGCGACGCGATGGCGTAGGCCTCTGTCTGCGGCTGTTCCACGATGACTGTCCAGCCCAGGGCCGGCACCCGTGCGGCCACGCCCAGCATCTGTCCGCGGGCGCCACCATACTCGTCGGAGAAAGTGGCTGCGCCTTTCGTGTCGCCGCCGGTGAGCCTGGCGACCAGTGGGTGTGACCGCATGTCATCACCTCTGGCGACATGGGCCTTTTCCTCAGGGTCCCCATGCGCCAGGAGCTGGCCGGCACCGGTGACCACGAGGGCGACGCCCTGGTTGCCGACGCGGATGCGGTCGACCATCCGCCACAGTTCCTCCAGGCTGACCCGTCCGACCAGCCAGCCCGCGACTGCGCCATTCCCGCTCTGGCGCACGGCCAGTACCGCCGTCGGCAACAGGTCGTCGTCCTGGGAGAAGGCCGACATGTAGGCGTCCTTGAACTGCATGCTGTCGGCGCCCGGAATGGAGACGCCGGGCTTGCCGATGCGGCTCGAGACCACCGCACGGCCGCTCTGGTCGAGCAGCGTGATCTCGCTGAACTCCGGGAACTGCAGGACGAAGTTCTTGAGGATGCGGTCCTGCTGCCAGCGCTCGAGGCCCGTGTGCTGGAGGTCGGCCGCCACCGCGTGCAGGATGCGCACGCTGTTGTCGATGTAGAGCTCGATGTGCTCGGCGGCGCGCCTCGCCACATTCGTGTTGCCCTCAATCACCGTGGCCCGCGTGCCCTGCTGCAGCGACAGCACCGACACCAGCCCATAGAGAAGCAGTGGCACGATGGCGGCTGTGCCCAGCAGCACGACGAGTCGGGTCGTGATCCTATTCATGCGCCGCCGAGTGTTGTGAGGGTTCGCCCAGCAGGCGCCACTGCCAGAGTGACTGGAACGGGTCCCGGCCAGGCGCCGCGGGTACCTCGATGCGGCGGCTGATGGCTCTGGCGCGCTCGCTCCAGGCGATGAAGATGCCCGGAGGGTCGTCGGTCATGACGCGTTGCAGCTGTCCGGTTGCCGACCGGGTTGCCGCGTCGTCAGTGGCGTAGCGCAGCTGATCGAGCAGGGCATCGGCCTGAGCATTGCGATAGCCGAACACATTGAGACCCGTGAACTCGGGTCCTGGCGAGCGCCAGAACGAATAGACGCGCGAGAGGGACGGGCCACTCAGCAGGTCGACCAGCACGGCGTCGAAGTTGCCGGCCCTGAGGCGGGTGTCGAAGTCCGACAGCGCCACCGACTCGAAGTCCAGATCGACACCCACATCAAACAGGTCGCGCTGAAGCATCAGGGCCATCCGCTCGAAGATGACATGTCCCTCGGGGACGAGGCAGGTGAAGCGCAATCGGCCGCGACCAGGCGCGCCGCTGAGCCCGGCGGCTGCCAGGGCAGCCGAGGCCCGCTGGGGGTCGAAGCTGTAACCGGCCGCGGCCTTGTCGTAGGCCCAGTGCTCGGGCCATACCGGTGTGGAGGCTGCGCGGCCCCGGCCCCTCAGGGCAGTCTTGATGACCGCGTCCCGGTTGACGGCGTAGTTCAGCGCGTTCCGGACAGCCGGGTTCCTGAACTGTGGACGCGTGGAATTGAATGCGAGCACGTAGGCATAGCGTCTGGGGAAGGAGTCGGCCTCGACCATGCGACTGTCCAGAAACGCCATCGCGTCGGCTGATACATCCGACACGACCTCAACCTCGCCACGCAGCAGACCGGCCCAGGCCTGCCGCAGCGTAGGGTAGGCCTTGAAGTCAATCTCATGGATTGACGGCGTGCCACGGTGATACCCCGCATGCGCACGCAGGCGAACTTCGCTGCTCGAGACAAACTCCGCGTGGAAGGGTCCGGTGCCAATCGGTGGCCCAGACGCAGATGGCTTGGAGAGCGGCACATCCAGATCGTCCAGGAGGAACGCCGAGGGCCGGCTGAGCTGGATTGTGATTGCGCGGTCGCCAGACACACTGACGTCCCGGACATCGAAGAGCCCTGGGAAGAGCGGGGACTGCCTGCGTCTGGAGAGCGCACCTTCAAGCGCGCGCCTGGCTTCGTCGGCCCCGAATGGGGTGTTGTCGTGAAACAGGAGACCAGGCCTGAGCGTGACGGTCCAGGTCAGGCCGTCTCCGCTGACAGACCAGGACTCCGCGAGGCGTGGCACGGCGCGACCGTCCGACCCGCGGGCTGTCAGGCCTTCCAGAGAAAACACCTGCCAGATGCTGCCAAGCCCGATGTCGGCCTGGCCTGAGCCCGATTCAGGCACGGCAATGCGAATGACCGACGGCGCCGGCGCCTTCGAGATGGTCGCATCCGAGGTGCAACCCGGCAACGCCGCCAGAAGCACAAGGACGCCGCCCCACCCAGCGAGGGCGAGGCGGCGGTAGCGCCGAAAGAAGAAGGCGAGGGGCATCCGCACGGTCGCCCGCCCATTATTCAGGCGGAAGACGGTATGCGCCAGTGCGAAAACGGCCCCTCCCCGCGACCCGGCGTTGGTACTACTTCGTCGGTGACGGCGGCTCGTCGATGAACCAGGGGCAGGTGTTGCTCGGCTTGGCGCTCTTGGCGGCCTTCTTGACGATGGTGATCTTCATGGTTGTGTCCTCGCGTGTTGGGGTGGTGGATTACGCCGCACCTGACGCCACGGAGTGCGCCAGGCTGATGAGAGCCGACTCGAAGCTCGGTTTGTGACATGTCGGCGTGTTCATGTCACCGAGTTCCGCGTGCGACGCGACACTGCAGCCGCCGGCGCACACGGGAATGAAGGAGCAGTCGCCGCAGTTCTTGTAGGCGCCCAGCGTGTCGAACCGCTGGGCCGAATCTGCGCGCCACGACTCGTGACGGCCATCGATGTGCCCGGTAGACTGCGTGGCCTCGGCCGCAAAGCCGGGACAGGCGAAGAGCGAACCATCAGGGCTGACGGTGTGCGCATGGCGGCGATGGATTTCGCAGGGTCCCATGTGGACACCGTCCGGCGTCTTGAAGCCCCGCTTGCGGGTCTCCTCGCGCAGGAACTCCATCTTGGTGTCCAGGAAGTGGCAGGAGTCGCACGCGCTGGCGGGCTTGCCACTGCCGGCGCCAGCGGTGGTCATGCACGCGCCGCCGAGCGGCTTGCCGCTGTCCGAGACCGCGGTCAGGGGGATGAACCCCTTCGGAGCCGCTGGCGTGGCCGGTTCGGTACGGATGATCGGCTTGAAGTTGATGCGCGCCAGCTTGTCGGCGAATTCCTGCTCGCGCAGGTAGTCGAGCAGTGCCGGATAGCTCTCGACCGAGTCTTCGTCAAAGTTGCCGCCGACGGTGATCGGCACCTTGTGCGCGACGCGCCGGACGTTGTCGACAATGCGGTCGAACGTGCCCTGACGACCCCGCATCGGGCGCATGCGGTTGTGCGTGTCCTTGTCGCCGTCGAGCGTCACCTTCACCCCGGCCAGACCGAAGGGCAGCAGGCGGTCCACCACCTCGGGCGTCAGCAGCAGACCGTTGGTGATGACGTTGATGAGCAACTGGGCGCCACGCGCCTCGGCCAGCGCGTGCGCGCGTTCGGCCAGGAAGTAGACGACCGGAAGGTTCAGCAGCGGCTCGCCGCCGAAGAAGGTGAGCACGAAGCGCGACGGGCGCACCTCGTCCAGACGGCCCTCGATCCAGGAGGCGACCTTCGCGGCCGTCTCGAGCGACATCTTGTTGGCGAACAGGTTGTGGTCGTCGTGGTCGCCCTGAATGCAGTAGTCACAGGCGAAGTTGCACTGGAGCGTGGTGAGCACCGTCACGCGGAGCTGGTCCCGGTCCTCGCGCACCTCACCGAAGAAGTTGGCCAGCGCCTGGCGCTCCTCGGCCCGGTTCTGCACGAGAAAGCCGTTCTCGGCCAGCATCTCGAGCGTCTCGCACTCTTCAGGCGTGAACGCCAGTCCCTTGTCGGCCCTGTCGAGCAGCTCGGGCACATCCGGCGACACCAGTAGCTGGGCATCCGTGAAGGTGTTCATGAGGAACACCTCGTCCTTGTCACGAAGCGGCACCTGCACGTTGAACATCGACGGCTGCATGCCGGCAAGGAGAGCAACGGGTGTACCGAACAGCACGCGGCGGCCAGCGCGACGGAAATTCGCGAAATCAGGCCTGATTCAGCGAGATCGGCGCCAGGCTGCCGGCAGGGGCGGATCAGCCCGTGGGCAACGGCCTAGCGCAACCCGCTGTCGGGGCTGTCGTCTGGTGCGGTGTAAAGGCTTCTGGTGGAGCGGGTTGGAGGACTGGCCAAGAACTTGGCCGCCCGGGCAAGGCTTCGCCTACTTCGCCTGTGGAGGAGAAGGCGGCGGCCACTTGCCGCGGCTCCGTTTGGCCAGATCGCGGATGTCCAGGCGGTCCATCTTGAACTTCAGGGTGCTCAAGGGGATGCCGAGCTCACGGGCCGTGGCAGACACGTTCCAGGAGCACTTCTCCAGCTCCCGGACGAGATAGGTCCGCTCGAACGCATCAAGGGCGCGCTCAAGACGGTTGTCGGCTGCTCGCGAGCTCGCCGATAGGTAGGCTTCGTGAAACTCGAAGGGCAGGTCTTCGTCGGCGATCCAGTCGCTGTCCGCCACGGCGACGAGTCGTTCGACCATGTTCTCCAGCTCGCGGATGTTGCCGGGCCAGTGATAGGCCGTCAGCATCGCCAGGGCCGACTCGGCCACGCCCTGCACCTGCTTGCGGAAGCGGCGGTTGTAGCGATCCAGGAAGAAGCGGACCAGCACGCCGATGTCTTCGCGCCGTTCGCGCAACGGGGGGAGCCGGACCGGAATGACGTTGAGGCGATAGTAGAGGTCCTCGCGGAAGCGTCCCTCCTTCACCGCCCGCTCCAGGTCCACGTTCGTGGCGGCCAGCAGGCGGAAGGCGGTCTTGATGGGATGCGACCCACCCACCCGCTCGACCTCGCCCTCC
>JAKFYA010000150.1 GCA_021731095.1 Acidobacteriota bacterium
GGTGCGTCGTCCAGGCAAGGCCCGGCCGATGGAATCGAACGTCGCCCGGCCCATGACGAGCACGTGGCCCATGGTGAGCGCCTTGAACCGCTTCAGGTCTTCCGGCAGACGCCACGGCAACTGCTGCTCGCGTCCGATGACACCGTTTCTCGCCACAGCTGCGATCAGCGCGACGGTCATACGGCCACCGGCGCCTTGATGGCCGGGTGGGGGTCGTAGCCCTCGATGGTGAAGTCTTCGTAGGTAAACGCGTAGAGCGAGGTCACGGACTGATTGAGGCGCATGGTCGGCAGGGCGCGAGGTTCACGTGTGAGCTGCAGACGCGCCTGTTCCAGGTGATTGGTGTACAGGTGGGCATCGCCCAGCGTGTGGATGAACTCGCCAGGCCTGAGGCCGGTCACCTGCGCCACCATCATCGTCAGCAGCGCGTAGGATGCGATGTTGAACGGCACGCCCAGGAACACGTCCGCAGATCGCTGATAGAGCTGGCACGACAGACGCCCGTCCGCGACATAGAACTGGAAGAGCATGTGGCACGGGGGAAGCCGCATACGGCCGATGTCGGCCACGTTCCAGGCGCTGACGACCATCCGTCGCGAGTCCGGTGTCTGGCGAATCTGCTCCAGGACCTGCGACATCTGATCGATGGCCCGACCATCCGGTGCCGGCCACGACCGCCACTGATGTCCGTACACCGGCCCGAGATCGCCCTGCGCGTCCGCCCACTCGTCCCAGATGGTGACGCCGTGGTCACGGAGGTACCGGACGTTGGTATCTCCTGTCAGAAACCAGAGCAGCTCGTGGATGACGGAACGCAGGTGCACCTTCTTGGTGGTCAGCAGCGGAAACCCTGCGGCCAGATCGAAGCGCATCTGGTACCCGAAGAGACTCAGCGTGCCGGTGCCGGTCCGGTCGTCCTTGCGGGCGCCGCGTTCCAGCAGCTCGCGGAGAAGGGCTTGATAGGCCTCCATGACTCGACCTCAGTCCTCGTCCCGGTCCTTCACCCAGTAGCGCGTGTACTCGTCAAGGTAGGTCAGCGTCGCCATCGAGCGCATCCGGTCGAAGAACAGCACCCCGTCCAGGTGGTCGGTCTCGTGCTGGGCCACACGCGCGGCAAAGTTCTTCAGGCGATGCTCCCGGGCCTTGCCATGGCGGTCCAGCCCCTTCAGCGTGATCTCGACGTGCCGGGGCACCATGCCCCTGATGTCGGGAATGCTGAGGCAACCTTCCCACCCCTCTTCCATCACCGTGGACGACGGCACGATCTCCGGGTTGATGACCACCGTGGTCTCGCTGTCTGGACCCGGCTCGTCATCGAGCAGGCCCACGAACAGTCGGAGTCCTTCATGCACCTGCGGCGCCGCCAGACCGACACCGTTGTATTCGTGCATGGTGTCGATCATGTCGTCGATGAGCTTCTGCACCAGCGGGCTGCGGATGTCTGATTTATCGAGCGCCCGGGCCCGGTCGCGAAGCACCGGGTGGCCCATCCGGGCCACTTTCAGAATGGACATAACCTGAAATTATACGTGCTTGGGACTGGCGATGGACGTACCGGCCGGCAGGTATGATGGCACAGCGGTCCGCACGGGTGCGGAGCCGCCCAATGCAGAACGGCGGAGTGCTTATGACCAGTGGAGATTGGCGCAGCGGCGCCACGGACGCGGCGAGCGCTGTTTCGTGCCTCGCCAGTGGCATGCGGGTCTTCGTGCATGGCGCCGCCGCCACGCCGACCCCGTTGCTCGAGGCCATGGCGACGCGCCGCGATCTGTCCGACGTGTCGCTCTACCACCTGCACCTCGACGGTCCTGTGCCGTTCGTCGACCCCGAACACACCGGCCGCTTCTTCTCGATTTCGGTGTTCACTGGCGCGCCCCTCCGACCCGCCGTCAATGAAGGCAGAGCCGACTTCGTGCCCGTGTTTCTCTCGGACATCCCGAGCCTCTTCTGCTCGGGCCGTGTTCCGCTGGACGTGGCCATCCTCCAGCTCTCGCCTCCCGACAGCCATGGCTACTGCACCCTGGGCACCTCGGTCGACGCCGCCCTGGCCGCGTCGCAGTCGGCGCGCCTCATCATCGCGGAGATCAACGAGCAGATGCCGCGCACGCTGGGCCATTCCACCGTGCCATTCAGCCGGATTCACGCCTTCATCCACACCAATCGACCCCTCCACGGCTTCGAGCCGGCCGAGCCGACAGCGGTTGAAAGCCAGATCGGCGCACATCTCGCGCCGCTGGTGCCGGACGGTGCCACGCTGCAGATGGGGATCGGGGCGATTCCGGATGCGGTGCTGAGGCGCCTCACCGACAAGAACGACCTTGGCATTCATACCGAGATGTTCTCTGACGGTGTCGTGGACCTCATGGAATCAGGCGTGGTGACCAACAGCCGGAAGAACATCCACAAGGGGCGGACGGTCACCAGCTTTGTCGCCGGCTCGCCGCGACTCTACGCGTTCGTGCACGACAACCCGATGGTGGAGTTCCATCCCTGCGACCGGACCAACGACACCGCCCTGATCCGGAAGAACGAACGGGTCGTGGCGATCAACTCGGCGCTTGAAGTGGATCTGTCTGGCCAGGTCTGCGCAGACTCCATCGGCTTCCGGATCTACTCCGGCATCGGGGGCCAGATGGATTTCATCCGGGGTGCAGCGCTCTCGAAAGACGGCGTGCCCATCATTGCCCTGCCGTCGACGGCGGCCGGCGGCACCGTGTCGCGCATCGTGCCAGGCCTGAAGCCCGGCGCCGGCGTGGTCACCACCCGGGGCCACGTCCACTGGGTGGCCACCGAGTATGGGGTCGTGGATCTGTTCGGAAAGAGCCTGCGGCAGCGGGCCGAGGCCCTGATCAGCATCGCCCACCCGGACATGCGGGGCGACCTCCGTCGCGCCTATGCCGAACTGCGGCACGTGGTGCTCGGGTAGCCCCGCACGACCAGGCGCTAGGCGATCGTGACGCCCTTCTCGAGGTACACGTCCTGGATGGCGTTCAGCAGGCCGATCCCTTCGGCCATCGGACGCTGGAAGGCCTTGCGGCCCGAAATGAGGCCCGTGCCGCCAGCGCGCTTGTTGATCACCGCAGTCTTCACGGCCTCTTTCAGGTCCGCCTCGCCAGATGACGCGCCGCCAGAGTTGATGAGTCCCGAACGCCCCATGTAGCAGTTGGCGAGCTGGTAGCGGGTCAGGTCGATCGGATTGTCGGTGGTCAGTTCCGAGTAGACCTTCTTGTGGGTCTTGCCGAAGTTGGCGAGGGCATTGTAGCCACCGTTGTTCTCGGGCAGCTTCTGCTTGATGATGTCGGCCTCGATGGTGACACCAAGGTGGTTGGCCTGACCGGTCAGGTCGGCCGACAGGTGATAGTCGACATCCTTGGTCTTGAACGCCGGGTTCCGCAGGTAGCACCAGAGCACGGTGAACAGCCCCAGTTCGTGTGCCTGCTGGAACAGCTCGCTCACTTCGACAATCTGCCGCTTCGACTCTTCCGATCCGAAGTAGATGGTGGCGCCCACGCCGGCCGCACCCATGTCGAATGCCTGCTTCACGCTGGCGAACCTGATCTGGTCGTAGGCATTCGGATAGCTGATGAACTCGTTGTGGTTGACCTTCAGGATGAAGGGAATGCGGTGCGCATACCTGCGCGACACGGTTCCCAGCACACCCAGCGTCGAGGCGACGGCGTTGCATCCGCCTTCGATGGCCAGCTTCACGATGTTTTCCGGATCGAAGTACGCCGGGTTCGGCGCGAATGACGCGCCAGCCGAGTGCTCGATCCCCTGGTCAACCGGAAGAATCGAGACATAGCCGGTTCCGCCGAGGCGGCCGTGGTCAAACAGGCTCTGCAGGCTGCCGAGCACCCGCGGCGAACGGTTCGACGCGACGTGAATGCGCTCCATGAAGTCCGGCCCCGGCAGATGCAGGCTCTCCTTCGCAATGGTGCGGCACTCGTGCGCCAGCAACGCGGCATCGCTGCCGAGAATCGATTCGATCTTCGCCAGATCGTAGGTAGTGGTGGGTGTTGTCGCCATGTTCGTGACCTCTCGGACCCTTGCGGAAGACCGCGCCGGCATCAGGCTCGGCTGCGGCTGGTCGATCCTACTACGGGGAAATCGATGTCTTCCACGACGGCGTCTCGAATGGCCGCCTCCACGAGGGCTTCCACCGGGAATCCCTGCTCAGCCTGCTCCACGTCCGCCAGACGTGCCTTGGTCAGGGGGTTCCTCGGCGTGAACAGGGTGCAGCAGTCCTGATCCGGGATGATGGAGATGGGAAACGAGCCCAGCAGGTTGGCCTCAGCCGTGATTTCCTCCTTGTCGGTCCCGATGAGGGGACGGAAGAGCGGCAAGGTCGTCACGGCACCAACGACGGACAGGTTCTCGATGGTCTGACTGGCGACCTGTCCGATGGAGTCTCCGGTCACCAGGGCCTGGGCATGCCGCGCCCTGGCAATCCGGTCGGCAATCCTGAGCATCATCCGGCGGTAGAACACCACCCGCATCGGCCCTGGCATGAGCAACAGCGCCTGCTGCTGAATCTCGGCAAACGGCACCAGATACAGCCGCGACCGATGCTGGTACCTGGTCAGCAGCTCGACCAGCTGGCGCGCCTTGTCCTGCGAGGCACGCGACAGCACGGGATAGCTGTGGAAGTGCACAAAGAGCGCGGTGCACCCGCGCTTCATGATGCGCGCGGCGGCTACTGGGGAATCGATGCCACCCGACAGCAGCACCACGACCTTGCCCGAGGTGCCTGTCGGCAGGCCACCGGCGCCCTTCTCCTTGCCGAAGTAGTAGAAGGCGTCGTGGCTGAGCATCTCGACCCGGATGTCGAGCTCCGGGTGCTCGAGGTCTACCTTCCAGCCTTTGGCCACACGAATGCGGCCGCCAATCTCCCGCTCAATCTGGGGCGACGGCATCGGAAAGCGCTTGTCGGCGCGGCGCGCTGACACACGGAAGGTGGCGCAGGTACGGTCGCCGAGATCCGTCAGCACCGCAGCGGCGATGGCGTCGAAGTCGAGCGCCGCTCGCCCGGCCAGCGAGTAGTTCGCCACACCAAAGGTCCGTCCGATACGCTCTCCCACGACGAGCGGGTCGGCATTGCCAACAACCACTTCGATGCGGCCCTGAACGGCGCGCACGCCTCCGGCGTCGAGGTCCGACACGGCCTCCTTGAGGTTGCGAACCAGCCGCGAGATGAACCAGGAGCGGTTCTTCCCCTTGAGAGCAATCTCCTGGTAATGAACGACGTACGAAGTCATGCGTGTGTGAACCGTGGCCTCTCGACTGACTATCCGGGTTGACGTGCGCGGGCGTGCAGAACCGCACAGGCGGCATCGGCCGCCCGGTGACCGCTGACGGCTGCGCCTTCGATCGTAGCGGGGAGACCGGTCTCGATCCAGTCGCCAGCGAGGAACAGGCCAGGAACGCCCGTCACGGTTGAGGGACGCGCGGGCTGACCGGGCGCCAGCGAATAGGTCGCCCTGGCTTCGCGCACCGTCTGGGTCCGACTCAGCGTCGCCCCTGCTGCAGCCGGAACCGCCGTAGCCAGCTCGGTCGCCGCCAGGGCACCCAGAGCCTCATTGGACTGGTGCAGCACGTCGGCGGCGCCACTCGAGACCAGGGACACGTGCGTCGCGCCACCGACAAGGTGCCGCCGCTCGAACGCCCACTGGAACACCCGGCCTGGCAGGCCGAGCACGGGACCATCCAGCACCGGGCGGTCGTACCAGAGGTTGACCGTCACGATGGGCGACGCGGCGGTCGCAACGGCATCGGACAGCACGGCCATCAAGGCCGGCACTCCCTGCGCAAGGGCGCCCAATGTCTGGGGCAGCGCATGCCAGGGCGCGGCACAGACAACAAGCCCAGCCTCCCACCTGTCCTGACGGGTCTGGACATGGATGCGGCCATCGGGGCCAGGCATCAGACGAGCCTGCGCCCCGTATCGGAGCTCGCCGCCGCGCGCCGCAAGATAGCGGGCCGAGGGCGTCACGTACAGTTCATCCAGCGGCACGACGGGCAGCGCCAGTGCCGCATTCTCCGGTCCTCCGTCGAGCAGAGCGGCAAGGACCCGGAGGAACGGCCCCGCCGCCGCCACCTGCATGGGTTGATTCAGCGCGGCCAGGGCCAGCGGCTCCCAGAGCCAGTCCACCAGCCGGGCGCGCTGTCCGTGCCGACGAAGCCACTGCTCCACCGTTTCGCCGGCGCGCACGTGTCCGTGCGTCTCAAGAGCCGCGTCAGACTCCCGCAGGGTCGCCTGAGCCCTGCGGAGGGGTCCGGCGAGACGCAGCACCGACCATCGGTCTGCCCAGTCCAGCTGGTCCCATCCCAGAACCGCCGCGGCGAGGTGCGCCGCACCGGGGACCCAGTCTGGCAGCGCCGGGGCCGCAAGCCTCGTCAGCCGTCCGTCTGGCAGCACCAGATCGAGCGACAACCGCGGCTCGAGGCGGACCAGCTGCCGGGTGCCAATGCGTTCGAGAAACCTGAACGTGTCGCGATAGCACCCGAACAGGGCATGCTGGCCATTGTCGACACGTTCGCCCGACCGTGGGTCGGTGAACGCCGTTGCGCGCCCTCCCCCGGAGGGTCGTGCCTCGAGCACCAGCACCCGGGCTCCGGCCTCGGCCAGACGGGTCGCTGCGCACAGGCCGGCCACACCGGAACCCAGCACGACGGCATCAAACGCCCGGCTCACAGGCCCAGCAGACTGCACAGCCAGATGCGCGCCGCGATGAGGGCTCTGGCAGGACGAGGCACGCGGATGCGCTCGGAGAACACGTCGTACCCGGCGCGCTCGATCCGCTGCAGGATGCCGAAGTAGATGCCCCCCATGATCTCGGCCGCGACCATCCGCCGCACCTCGCGCCGAGGCAGGCTCGCCCTGGCCTGACGATAGAGCGCGTGCGCCCGTTCGCACTCGAAGGCCAGCAGCGCCCGCAACTCAGGCGTGAGGTGGCCGCCGCTCACCATGTCATCCGAACATCCGAACCGGGACAGATCTTCGGCAGGCAGGTAGATGCGGCCACGCCGGGCGTCGGTCGCCACGTCCCGAATGATGTTGGTCAGCTGGAGAGCCAGTCCGAGGTTGACCGCGTACTCCCGCGTGCGGGCGTCGCGGTACCCGAAAATCTCGATGCAGATGAGCCCCACGGTCGAGGCCACGCGCCGGCAGTACTGCGCCAGCGCGTCGTAGGTGGGATAGCGGACGTGGTCGAGGTCCATCTCCACTCCGTCGACCAGCTCTTCGAAGGGCGCACGCGGCAGGTGGAACTCCGCGATGAACGGCACCAGTGCCCGTCCCTGCGCGGTCTCCGGGGACCCGTCGTAGCACGCAGCCAGTTCCCGTCTCCAGAGGCCGAGCCTCTCGGCCGCGAGCGCCCTGGCTTCGGGTGTCAGACCACGCCGCCACTGTTCGTCCGGCACCACCTCATCGACCGCATCATCGACGGCGCGACAGAAGTCCCACACGGCCACGATCGCGCGACGCTTCCGCGGCGGCAGCACGAGAAACGAATAGTAGAAGCTGGTGTCCCGGCTCATCGCCAGCTCAGCATGCGCCAGAGGAACCACGGCGCATCGAGCGCACCCACCGTGGGCCGGTGGCGCAGCACATTGAAGTCGCGTGCCGCCAGCCGGTCGAGAATCCGCACACCCCCCAGCCAGGTCGCACGCAGTTCGTAGCGCAGCCTGCCCGGAACGGCATCACACACCGGTCGCCCCGCCGCATACAGCGCGCGCGTGCGGCCAGTTGCGTCGGCCAGGGCATTGCGCCATTCAAGAGGCGTGTAGCGGAACGCCCCCCCTGAGGCGGCTGCACGGAGTTGCGCGGTCGTCGCCTGATGCGCCTGCATGGTCTCGTGCGGCATATACACCCGGCCACGCAGGAGGTCCGACTCGAGGTCCTGCCAGAAGTTGGTCAACTGAAGCGCCGTGCAGACCGCGTCGGATTTCAGATCCAGTTCGACCTGGTCGAGACCCGCAATGCGCAGCACGATGCGCCCCACCGGATTGGCAGAACGACGGCAATACTCGAGCAGGTCGGTCCACGTCTCATAGGCTGTGGTCGACACGTCCTGCCTGAAGGCGCTCAACAGATCCTCGAACAGGGTCACAGGAACACGGTGGGTGCGGATGGTGGCGCCGAGCGCCAGAAAGAGCGCCGCGGCATCGGCTGGCTCGCCGGGACTGGGCCCTGGCCCGGGTCGCTCAGGCTCGACCGATGCCTCCAGGAGCCGCCGGTGCCAGCCGTCCAGGAGGCGGTAGCGCTCGTCTGGCGACAGCGAACCCTCGTCCGCGAAGTCATCGGCCGTCCGTGCAAAGGCATAGACGGCGGCCACGTGCGGACGCATTGGCGCCGGCAGCAGCACCGACCCGACGGGAAAGTTCTCGTAGTGATCCGTTACCACTCCGTTTCGGCAAGCCCGGCGCGATGGTTCACGGCTCGCGCCATCACGAACAGCAGGTCGGACAGCCGGTTGAGGTAGATGATGACGAACGGATCGCCCTCCTGTCCCATGGCCACCACGCGGCGCTCGGCGCGCCGGCACACGGTGCGGGCCAGGTGGAGCGCGGCACCCGCAGGTGCGCCGCCAGGCAGGATGAACGCCTTCAGCGGGGGAAGACCGGCCTCGAGCTGGTCAATCGCGTCCTCCATGAAGGTGATGTCCGCCTCGGTCAACGACGCCTTCGTGACGCGCGGCGCAATCTTCTGCGAGGGATCAGCAAGCCTGGCGCCAAGGGCGAACAGCTTCTGCTGCAGCGTGACGATGAGTGCAGAGATGTCCGCGTCCACGCCTGCGGCCCTGGCCGCACCCAGACACGCGTTGGTCTCGTCTACCTCGCCGTAGGCGTCCACGCGCTCGTCTGACTTGAGCACACGGGTGTTGTCGAAGAGCGAGGTTTCACCGAGATCGCCGGTTTTCGTATAGATTTTCACGGTTGCCGAATTATACGACCCCATGAGTGCCGGGACCCTGCCTACCCCGGCCCAGCGCCGGACTTTTCGTCGCCGCCTGCTGGCCTGGTATGACGTCCACGGACGCGACCTGCCCTGGCGCAACACCGACGATCCGTACCACATCCTCGTCTCGGAGATGATGCTCCAGCAGACCCAGGTGGACCGGGTGTTGCCCAAGTATCACGAGTGGCTCGGCAAGTATCCGTCACTCGAAGCCTTGTCGCGCGCCGGGATTGCTGAGGTCACCGAGACCTGGCGGCCGCTGGGTTACAACATCAGGCCGCGCCGGCTGCATGCCATTGCCTGCGAATCCGTAGCCCGCTTCGGTGGCGAACTGCCCTCAGACGAGGAGACCCTGCTCTCCTTCAAGGGAATCGGCGCCTACACGGCGGGCGCCATCCGCAGCTTTGCGTTCCGCCAGCGCGCCGCCATCCTGGACACCAACGTGGCCCGCGTGCTGTTCCGTGTGTTCATCGGGAAGGGCGACCCGAAGGCGCACGCGATGAAGAAGCGGCTCTGGGCGACCTCCGAGGTCCTGGTCCCGGTCAAGCGCGTGTTCGACTTCAACCAGGCGCTGATGGACTTCGGCGCCACGCTATGCACAGCGCGCAAGCCGAAGTGCCTTGTCTGCCCCATGGCCCGTGGGTGCAAGTCCTACCCGTGGGACGGCACATCGTGACAAGCGGCTCGGGACCGACAGCCCCGAAGCCCCGGGTTGCGGTGGTGGCAGCGGTGGTGGGTGATGGTGGCCGGTTTCTGGTGACGCGCAGGCTGCGCGGCACGCACCTGGAGGGCTACTGGGAGTTCCCGGGAGGCAAGGTGGACACCGGCGAGTCGCACGCCGAGGCCCTGCGTCGCGAAATGCTCGAGGAGCTTGGTGTCGCCGTCGATGTTGGCGCACTGGAGCTGGAGACCTCGCACGAGTATCCGGACCGGATCATCGCTCTGGCGTTCTACCACTGCCGGCTGCTCGGCCAGCCCATTCCGCTCCTGGGTCAGGCGATGCAGTGGGTGGATGGGCCCGGGCTGCTCTCTCTCGCGTTCCCACCGGCCGACGCAGAGCTCATCGCGCGACTGGCGGCATCGGCAGCGCCACAATCGTAGCGGCGCGGACACCGACCCCGTCGGCCACCTCCACTATGGTCCCGGGCTCAAGAAAGTCGCGATGCGCGTACCCCAGCGCAACCGGGCCACGCCTGGGCGATACCGCCCCGCTGGTCACGAATCCGATGTCCCTGCCGGATGCCCGCAGCACGGCACCTGGGGCCACGGTCCCCTCTCCGGTCACGCTCAGTCCGACCAGCTTGCGCACCACGCGGCCGTGGCCGCGGTGCAGCACGCGGATGATGACCTCCTGACCAACGTAGCACCCCTTCGAGAAGGAGATGGCGCGCGCCTCCACGCCAGCCTCGAGCGGGAGAATGTCGTCTGTCAGCTCTGCCCCGTAGACGGCGTACCCGGCTTCGATGCGCGCTGCGGTCACGGCCAGGTCATCCACCGGCAGGGCGCCGCCCTCGGCAAGGGCCTTGCGAAGCGCGCCAGCCATCGCCGAGGCGATGTAGACAGTGA
>JAKFYA010000116.1 GCA_021731095.1 Acidobacteriota bacterium
CTCACCCGTGCGTCCCCAGCAACACCAGCCCCGCCACGGTCTTCATGTCCACGACGTCGCCGCTCGCCATGGCGGCGTGAATCTCCGCAAGGGTGAAAGCGCGCGTCTCGATGTCTTCGTCTTCATCGGGCGGAAGGATGGGGTCGGTGGGGCCGGGTGCGCGCAGGGCGGTGGCGAGGAAGTAGTGCATCTCCTCGTCGCAGTAGCCGGGGGTCGGGAAGAGGCTCTGCAGGCGGGTGAGCTGGCCGGGAATCAGGCCAATCTCTTCCTGGCACTCGCGGGCGGCGGCGGCCTCTGGGGCTTCATCCTTCTTCAGGGTGCCGGCGGGCAGTTCCCACACCCACTTGCCGATGGCGTGGCGATACTGGCGCACGAGCATCAGGCGGCCGTCGTCCAGTCTCGGAATCAGCACCACGGACCCGGGGTGGCGAATCACCTCCATGTCCAGTGCGTGCCCTTTCGGCAGGGTGATGTGCTCCACGGCCAGCGTGAACACGCGCCCCTCGAAGATGCGCCGGATGCTGGTCGGGATGATGCTGGTGCGCTGGTCGCCCATGTCGCTACTCTTCGTAGCCCAGCTCGTCGAGCAGGGCGCGCAGCTCGGGCGCCAGCGGTGCCTTGAACTCCATGCGGTGGCCGTCCACGGGGTGCTTGAAGGCCAGCTTGGCAGCGTGCAGGAACGGGCGGTCCAGCTTCTGCAGCGCCTTGATGTCGCCCGGTACGCGGCGGTGGACGCCGCCATAGAGGGCGTCGCCCACGATGGGGTGGCCAATGCCGCTCAGGTGCACGCGAATCTGGTGGGTGCGGCCGGTGTGGATGGCCACCTGCACGAGCGACAGGCCCTTGAAGGTGCGCGCGCGCACAATGCGCGTCACGGCCTCGCGAGCGTGCTTGGCGCGGTGCGACATCTTCTGGCGGTTCACCGGGTCGCGTCCGATGGCGGCGTCGATGCGCTTGCCGGCCGACACGGCGCCCCACACCAGCGCCAGATATTCCTTCTCCACCTCGCGGTCCTGGAACTGCCGCGACAATTCCTGGTGCGCCTTGTCGTTCTTGGCGGCCACCATCACGCCCGAGGTGCCGCGGTCCAGCCGATGCACGATGCCGGGGCGCAGTTCGCCGCCAATGCCGCTCAGGTCGTCCACGTGGTGCAGCAGCGCGTTCACCAGCGTGCCGGTCTGGTGCCCGGCGCCGGGGTGCACCACCATGCCGGCGGCCTTGTTCACCACCACCACGTCGCTGTCCTCGTAGAGGATGTCGACGGGCAGTTCCTCGGGCTGGGCCTCGGCGGGTTGTGGCGGCGGAATGTCCACCGTGATGGTGTCGCCGGGCCGTAGCGCCAGGTTCGACTTGGCGGCCTTGCGCTCCACGTGCACGTGGCCGTCCTCAATCAGCCGCTGCACCTGTGCGCGCGACAGGTCCGGGTGCTCGGAGACGAGGAAGATGTCCAGACGCTGACCAGCAGCCTCGGGTGGAACAGTGATGGTGCGTGGTTCGGTGGTCAATATGGTCAAGCGACGGCTTTGCTGCGGGCCTGGGCGGCAAGGCCGTCCGGTGTGTTGCGGTGCTGACGGCCGAGCCACACCAGCATCGCAATGCTCAGCGGGGCCAGGATCAGCGAGATGAACTGCGAGGTCGAGACGGTGCCAAACACCATCCCGCGCGGGTCGCCGCGATAGATCTCCACGATGTAGCGCGACACGGCATAGAGCAGCATGTAGCCCCAGAACGTGCGCCCCTTGAACGGATTGCCCGTCTTCTCGGTGCCGAGCAGGAGCACCAGAATCAGCAGCTCGGCCACGGCCTCGTACAGCTGCGTCGGGTGCAGCGCCACATGAAGGGGCGTGCCCACGTTCGCGGCGGCCACGGGGTTGGTGAAGATGACGGACCAGGCGACATCCGTCGGCTTGCCATAGCAGCACCCGGCCGCGAAGCACCCGAGGCGGCCGGTCACGTGGCCCAGGGCAATGCCGGGCGCAAACACGTCGCACGTGGTCCAGAAGTCGAGCTTGTGGCGCCACATGTACCAGAAGGCCACGCCCACGGCGGCAATCAGCCCGCCATAGAACACGCCGCCCGAGCGCGCCAGCGAGAGCAGGTCGGCGGGGTTCTGCCGGAACTGCTCGAAGTCCACCACCAGCAGCAGGAGCTTCGCGCCCACCAGCGCCGAAATGATGATGTAGATGCCGAGGTCCAGCACGCGCTGGGCGTCGAGCCCGCGTGTCTTCGCGCGCGACATGGCCAGGCGCAGGCCCAGCAGGTACGAGGCGGCCAGCAGCACGCCGTAGGTGTAGAGGGTGACCGGGCCGAGGCTAAGAATTTCTGGAAACACGGGTTTGCCCCACTCCGAGAAGATCGAGCAGCATCAGCGCCACGCCCACCGTGATGGCGGCGTCGGCCACATTGAACGCCCAGAAGTGCCAGCCGTTCCAGTAGAAGTCCGCGAAGTCCAGCACATAGCCCACGGCCACGCGGTCAATCAGGTTGCCGGCGGCGCCGCCGACAATGCAGGCCAGCCCCAGCCGGGCCAGCCACTGGCTGTCTGGCAGCGCGGCAGAGTACATCGCCACACCCACCAGCGCCGCCAGGGCCACCACGGCCAGCAGCGCGGCCTTGTAGGGAAAGTCCAGGTTGTTCATCATGCCAAACGCGGCGCCACTGTTGTGCACGCGCGTCAGGTCGAAGAAGCCGGGAATCACCGGGATGCTCTCGTAGAGCACCAGTCGCGTGCGCACCAGCGCCTTCACCGCCTGGTCGGCGGCCACAAGCACGGCGGCCAGCGCGGCCAGACGCGGGTCTCCGAAGAACCGCCTCATGCGTGTGCGGTTCCTGCGAGGGCGTCTTCACAGCGCGGGCACAGGCCGGCGTGCGCCTCGTCCGTCGCCACGGCCGGCACGAAGCGCCAGCAGCGTTCGCACTTCACGCCGGCGGCCTTGTCCACGTCCACCTGCACCGCGTCGGCCGCCGTGGCGTCGCCAATCTCCAGCGCCACCTCAGACACGATGAACAGCCCCGGCAGGTCCTTCGCGTGGCGCTGCAGCAGCGCGCCAATCGGCCCGCTGGCCGTGATGCGCACCTGCGCGCCCAGCGAGGTGCCAATCACCTTCGCCTTGCGCTTCTCTTCAAGCGCCGTGTTCACCACGTCGCGCACGGTCTGCAGCGTCGCCCAGCGCTCCACCAGCTCGCGGTCGAGCAGCGCGTCGGTGACCGGGAAGTCTTCCAGATGCACGGACGCCTGCCGCGTGCCGGGCAGGTGGCGCCACATCTCGTCTGAGGTGAAGGGCAGGATGGGCGCCATCAGGCGCGCAATGCCGTCCGCCAGCAGATACATGGCCGTCTGCCCCGAGCGGCGCGCCTGCGAGGCGGCGCCGTAGGTGTACATCCGGTCCTTGGTGACGTCCACGTAGAAGGCGCTCAGGTCCACGGTGACCAGCGCGTTCAGCGTCTGGAAGATCACCGGGAACTCGTGCTTCTCGTAGGCGTGGCGAATCTTCTGCGCGGCGTCGGCAAAGCGCGCCAGCACCACGCGGTCAATCTCTTCCAGGTCGGCCGTCGGCACGAGGTCCGTGGCGGGGTTGAAGTCGTAGAGGTTCGCCAGCAGAATGCGGCAGGTGTTGCGCAGCTTGCGATACGCCTCCACCACGCGCGCCAGAATCTCCGGCCCGATGCGCACCTCTTCGCCGTAGTCGACCATCGACACCCAGAGGCGCAGCACCTCGGCACCGCTCTTCGAGATGACGTCCTGCGGCGCCACCGTGTTGCCGATGGACTTGGACATCTTGCGGCCCGATTCGTCCACGACGAACCCGTGCGTCAGCACCTGGCGGAACGGCGCCTTGCCGCGCGTGCCCAGGCCAATCAGCAGCGAGCTGTGGAACCAGCCGCGGTGCTGGTCGCTGCCTTCCAGATACAGGTCGGCCGGCCACTGCAGGTCCTGATGCGTTTCCAGCACGCCCTCGTGGCTGGAGCCGGAATCGAACCACACGTCCAGGATGTTGCCCTCGCGCTCGAATGCGTGGCCGCCGCAGGTGGCGCATGCCATCCCGTCGGGGAGGAACTCCTCGATGGGGCGCTCGTACCACGCGTCGGCGCCGTAGCGCTCGAACACGTCGGCGGCCCGCTCGGTCACCTCGGCGGAGAGCGTCGGTGTCTGGCACGACGTGCAGGTCATGGCCGGGATGGGCACGCCCCAGGTGCGCTGACGCGAAATGCACCAGTCCGGGCGGAACGCAATCATGTTGTAGATGCGGTCGCGGCCCCAGGCGGGAATCCAGTCCACCTGGTCAATCTCCATCAGCGCGCGCTGCCGCAGCCGCTGCTTCTCCATGGCGATGAACCACTGCGAGGTGGCCAGGAAGATCACCGGATGGTGGCAGCGCCAGCAGTGCGGGTAGGAGTGGCCGTACTGTTCGTGGTGCCACAGGCGGCCGCGCTCGCGCAGCGCCTCCACCACCTTCGGGTTGGCGTCGAACACGCGCAGGCCGGCAAACAGCTCCACCGTGTCGAGATAGTGGCCGCCGGGGCCAATGGGCGCCAGCACCTCCAGCTTGTAGCGCAGGCCGGTGTGGAAGTCGTCCACACCGTGGCCGGGCGCCGTGTGTACGGCGCCGGTGCCCTGCTCCAGGGTGACGTAGTCGGCCAGCACGCCCAGCGAGGTGCGGGCATACAGCGGGTGGTTGAAGAGCAGGTGCTCCAGCACCTTGCCGGCAAAGGTCACCACCGGCGCGCCGAACGGCTTGCCCGTGGCGGCGCTGACCTTCTCGGCCAGCCCCTCGGCCACAATCACGTGCGTGTCGCCCACGGCATAGGCGCCGTAGGTGAAGTCCGGGTGGAAGGCGATGGCCAGGTTGGACGGGATGGTCCAGGGGGTCGTCGTCCAGATCAGGACCGAGACCGGCTTGCCGGCCAGCTCGGGCACGGCCTCGGCCATCTTCCCGGCGCTCTCGGCCGCCAGCGGGAACTCCACGTAGACGCTGGGCGAGGTGTGCTGCTCGTACTCCACCTCGGCCTCGGCCAGCGCCGTGCGGCAGTGGATGCACCAGTGCACCGGCTTCTTGCCCTTGTAGACCAGCCCCTGCTCGACGAACTTGCCCAGCGCGCGCGTGATGGCCGCCTGGTAGCCGTAGTTCATCGTCAGGTAGGGCTCGTTCCAGTTGCTCAGCACGCCGAGCCGCTCGAACTCCTCGCGCTGCACCTGCACGAACTTCTGGGCATAGGTGCGGCAGGCGCGGCGGAAGTCGGCCACGCTCAGGGTCTTCTTCTTCGACCCGAGTTCCTTGTCGACGTTCAGCTCGATGGGCAGGCCGTGGCAGTCCCAGCCGGGCACGTAGGGGGCATCAAAGCCCGCCATCGTGCGGCTCTTCACCACGAAGTCCTTGAGAATCTTGTTGAGCGCGTGCCCGATGTGGATGTGCCCGTTCGCATAGGGCGGGCCGTCGTGCAGGATGTACTTGGGCGACCCGGCGCGGCGCGCGCGAATCTGGCCATACAGGTTCATGTCCTCCCACCGCTTGAGCGCTTCGGGCTCGGCGGTCGGCAGGTTGGCCTTCATCGGAAATTCAGTGCGGGGCAGGTTGACGGTATCTTTCCACTCGGGCATACGCCGCAATTGTACCCCGTTGGCAGACCTATAATCCGGGGATGGCCTCTGCGGAAACCCCCACCTCGCCCATTCGCGAGCATGTGCTTGCCAATGGACTGAAGGTGCTCGTCAAGGAAGTCCGCACCGCCCCGCTGGTGTCGGTCTGGTGCTGGTACCGCGTGGGCTCGGCCGACGAAGGCCCCGGCGTCACCGGTGTCTCGCACTGGTGCGAGCACATGAACTTCAAGGGGACCACCAACATTCCCCGCGACCAGGTGAAGGGCATCATCGAGCAGCACGGCGGGTTCTGGAACGGCTACACCTTCCTCGACCAGACCACCTACGTCGAAACCGCCAGCACAGAGGCCTTCGAGAAGATGCTCTTCATCGAGGCCGAGCGGATGGCCGGCTGTCTCTACCACCCGGACGACTGCGAGTCCGAGCGCACCGTCATCATTTCCGAGCTGCAGGGGGGCGAGAACGACCCGGAGCAGTTGCTCGACCAGGAACTGACCGCCGCCGCCTTCCGCGCCCACCCCTACCGCAATCCGGTCATTGGCTGGGAGGACGACCTCCGCACGATGACGCGCGACGACCTCTACGCGCACTACCGCCGCCACTACCGGCCCAATAACGCGACGCTCGTGATTGTGGGCGACGTGGATGCGGACGAGGCGCTGGCGCGTGCCGAGCACCACTTCGGCGCCATTGCCCCGGGGCCTGCCGCGCGCCGGGTGCACACGAAAGAGCCGGAGCAGGTGGGCGAGCGGCGCGTGACGGTGAGCCGCGAGGGCACGGCGGCCTACCTGAAAGTGGCCTTCCACGCCCCGGCGGTGACCGACCCGGACTTCTTCCCCATGCTCGTGCTGGACGCGGTGCTGACAGGCGCCAAGGGGCTGAGCCTGTGGGCCAGCTTCCGGACGCCGCCGCCGCAGCGGAGCGCGCGCCTCTACCGGGCGCTGGTGGATGGAGGCCTCGCCTCATCCGTCCAGGGCGCCATGCTCCCCACGCGCGACCCGTTCCTGTTCATGGTGTCGGCCACGCTGAACGACGGCGCGGACGCCGCCACGCTCGAGCGCACCCTGCTGGCCGAACTGGACCGCGTGCGGCAGGGCGGCGTGACCGCGGACGAACTGCGTCGCGCCAAGGCCCAGTTGCGCGCGCGGCTCGTGTTCGAGAACAACAGCGTCACCAACATCGGCCACCAGATCGGCTTCTTCGAGACGGTGGCGTCGTGGCAGTTCTACGACGAGCTCCTGCCGGGCACCCAGGCGGTCACGCTGGAGCAGGTGGCCGAGGTGGCCGCGACGTACCTGGTGGCGACCAACCGCACCATCGGCTGGTTCGAGCCGGTGCCCGAGGCGGCAGACAACGCGGCGACTGACGCCGATGCGGCCGGGATGGCCAACGAGGGCGGCCTGCCAGACGGGTCCGGAGACGCGGGGGCGGGCCGATGAGTGGTTCACGGGGTCTGGCGCCCATGCGCGCCGTGCTGGGCAATGGCGCGGTGCTGACGGCCAAGGCGGCACACGCCATTCCGGCGGTCACCATCCATGCGGCCATCCAGGCAGGCAGCGTGTTCGACCCGCCCGTGCATGCGGGGCTCGCCAACTTCGTCGCGCAGACGATGGACCGCGGCACCACGACGCGGACGGACGACGAGATTGCCATCGACCTCGACAACCGTGGCGCCTCGCTGAAGGTGGGCCTGAACCGCCACATCATCTCGGTCAGCTGCACCTGTCTCACGGAAGACGTCGCCGACATGCTGGCGCTGGTGGGCGACATCGTGATGCACCCGTCGTTCCCGCCAGACCAGGTGGCGCTGCGGCGGGGCGAGATCATCACGAACATCCGCCAGGACGAAGACAACCCGGCTGCCATGGCGGGCGAGGCGCTGTTGCGGCTGCTCTATCCGGGCCATCCCTATGCCCTGCGCCCGGCTGGCAGCGTCGAGACCATCGACGCCATGCCGCAGGCCGCGCTGCACGGCTTCCACGAAACGCTCTTCGCGCCCGCCGCGCTGTCGGTCGTCATCGTGGGCGACTTGGCGGAAACGCAGGCGATCGAGGCAGCCACGCGCGTGTTCGGCGGATGGGACGTGCCCGCGCCTCCGGCCATGCCGCTGCCACCCGTGGCGCCGGCCACCACCCGCCAGCGGGTGGTGCTGCCGATGATGAACAAGTCGCAGGCCGACATCGCCTACGGCTTTGCCACCATCCTCCGGTCAGACCCGGCCTACTACGCCTACTACCTGCTGAACACCATCCTCGGGCAGTACTCGATGGGCGGGCGCCTGGGCGACCGGATCCGCGAGCGCGAGGGCATGGCCTACTACTGCTTCAGCTCGCTGGACGCCAACGTGGTGCCCGGGCCACTCGTGGTGCGGGCCGGCGTGAACCCGACCAATGTCGACAAGGCCGTGCTGGCCATCGATGAAGAATTGCGCCGGATGGCCGCCGACGGGCCGACGGCGAAGGAACTGGACGAGAGCAAGCGCTATGTCATTGGCGCCATGCCGCGGACGCTGGAAACCAACGCCGGCATTGCCATGTTCCTGCAGACCTCCGAGTTCTTCGGACTGGGCGCCGACCACGATCTGGAGCTGCCCGGCCTGCTGAACGCCGTCACGCTGGCGCAGGTGCATGCGGCTGCCGCCGCCACGCTGGTGCCCGAGCGGGCAGCCGTGGTGATTGCCGGTCCCTACGACGACCGTGGCTAGCCTTCCGCCGACCACGGCGGTGTTCTTCGACGTCGATTTCACGCTGATCTACCCGGGACAGACGTTCCAGGGCGAGGGCTATCAGGCGTGCTGCGCCCGCTATGGCATCGCGGCCGATGCGGCGCGCTTTGCGTCGGCCGTGCAGGCCGCCGCGCCCATCCTGGACAAGCCTGCCAGTCCCGAGTACGAGGAGGGGCTGTTTGTCCGCTACACCCAGGCCATCATCGAAGGCATGGGCGGCACCGGTCCGGCGATGGAGGCCTGCGCGCGCGAGATGTACGCCGAGTGGGCGGCCTGTCACCACTTCCACCTCTACGACGACGTGAAGCCCACCCTGCAGCGGCTGGCGGCAGCGGGCTACAAGGTGGGGCTGATCTCGAACTCGCACCGGTGTCTGGATTCGTTCCAGAGCCACTTCGACCTGGACGGCCTGATTGCCGGGGCCATTTCCTCCTCGGACCACGGCTACCTCAAGCCCCACCCGAGCATCTTCGAGGCGGCGCTGGCCCTGCTGGGCGTGCCGGCCGACCAGTCCGTCATGGTGGGCGACAGCCTGTCGCATGACATCGAGGGCGCCCGGCGCGTCGGGATGCGCGGCGTGCTGCTGCGGCGGGCGGAGGGCGGCAGTGTGTTCGGCCAGGGCCGGAGCAAGGTGCCGGTGATTGCCGGGCTGGCGGAACTGCCGTCGTGGCTGTGACCCGGCTGTCAGGCGGCCCTGCTGGTGCCGATATCCCCTGTATGCACTGCACCCGGCCACCCCGCTGGCTCTGGCTCGTCTGTCTGTTCGGCCTGTGGCCGGCCCTTGGCCAGGCTCAGGCGCCACCGGCGTACGACATCGGCACGCCGACCCTGCAGCAGATCTGGGTTGATCCGGTCTCCGGCAACGACCGGGCGAGCGGCGCGTCGGCCGCGCAGGCCGTGCAGACCCTGACCGAGGCCTGGGGCCGGATTCCCGCCAACACGCCGGCCACGGCCTACGGCGCCCTCGGCTACGAGGTCGTGCTGCTGCCGGGCGAGTACCCGGCCGACACCATTCCCCACTACATGGAACTGCGCTATGGGTCGGCCGCGGCCCCCGTGGTGTTCCGCGCGGCGGGCGGGGCCGGTTCGGCGACGCTGAGAGCCGGGCTGAACGTGGCGCATGCGGCCTACCTCTACCTGCTGGACGTGGACATCGTGCCGCAGCCCGCGGCCGACGTCTTCCACTGCGAAGACTGCGACCACCTGCTGCTGCGCAACGTCACCTTCACCGGCGGCGTGAGGCCGGTGGAGGGCATGGACGCGCCGGTCGCGCACGAAACCCTGAAGGTGAACCAGTCCACCCACGTCTATGTCGAGGACGCCCGCATCAGCGGCGCCGACGACAACGCCATCGACTTCGTGGCGGTGCAGTTCGGCCATCTCGTCCGCAGCCGCGTGTTCGGCGCCACCGACTGGTGCGCCTATGTGAAGGGCGGGTCGGCGTCCATCCTCGTCGACAGCAACGAGTTCACCGACTGCGGCACCGGCGGCTTCACGGCGGGGCAGGGCACGGGCCTGCAGTTCATGGCGTCACCGTGGCTGCACTACGAGGCCGTCGACATCCGCGTGGTGAACAACGTCGTGCACGATGTGGATGGTGCGGGCCTGGGCGTGAACGGCGGCTACAACGTGCTGGTCGCCTGGAACACGCTGTACCGCGTCGGTCGGCGGAGCCACCTGCTGGAAGCCGGGTTCGGCGCGCGCAGTTGCGACGCGGCCGACGTGGCCAGTGAGCGTGCGGCCTGTCAGGTGCGCCTCGACGCCGGCGGCTGGGGCACGACCGTGGTCGATGACGGCGACAACTTCGTCCGCATCCCCAACCGCCATGTGTTCCTGCTGAACAATGTGGTGTTCAACCCTGCGGGGACCACCAGCCAGTGGCAGCATTTCCAGGTGCCTGGTGCGTTTACGCGCAGCGCCGCAGGACCCGGCGTGCCAGACTCGAACAGGGCGGATGACGACCTGCGCATTGCCGGCAATGTCATCTGGAACGGACCCGAAGGACACGCCCTCGGCCTGGGCGAGGGCGCGGGATGCGACACTGGTCATGTGACCTGTGGGGAAACGGCCGTCCGCGCGACCAACGAGGTGAACCGGCTGCAGCCGGTCTTTGCCGACCTGGCCTCGGGCAATGTGCGCCCGACGGGC
>JAKFYA010000158.1 GCA_021731095.1 Acidobacteriota bacterium
GCCCCAGTTCACGCGCCAGGCCCGCATGCCCTCCCCGACAAAGTCGCCCTCGATGCGCGGCCGGGCAAAGCTCTCGGTCATCACGCCGTCAAACTCGCCGTGCCCTGCGATCTCGATGGCCTGCGTGGGCGAGCCGAACGCCGTGAGCATCCCGGCCAGGAACCGGTCGCTCTCCTGCCAGTCCGCACTCGTGACATGGAACGGCATCTCGGACTGTTTGCCCCAGGCCGTCTGGCCGGCAAACTCGATGAAGGTCGTCGGCGTGGCGACATGGCCAGGCTCCACCCGGATCCAGTCGGGGCCGTAGGTGTAACGCACCTCGCCGCCGAGCGGCACTGGCTCCTGCGGTGTATGGTTGCTGAATGGCCCCGGCAACTCGGCCCGGCGTTCGCCCGCCGCGATCAGTTCGGGCGGCACAGCGCGCGAGGTCAGCACCGGAGCGGCGTCCGGCGCCTCGGCCCTGGCCGCACCACGGCCACGCAGTTCGCTGAACCCACCGCTCGGCCAGCTCAGCACGTGCTCGCCGGAGACATGGCCCGCGAGGCGAAGTCCCTTCACGTGCAGGAAGTCGGTGATCGACGTGAGGTCGAGATTGCGGTACTTCGCGTCGAGCGTATACGTCGCCTTGGTGTCTGGCACACCGAGCGGATACATCGTGTAGGTGAATCGGCCGTCACCGCCGTAGAGGCGCGTGGTGCCGTTCTGCACCTCCATCCGGTCCGGCACCCAGAGCACAGCTCCACGCACGTCAGCGAAACGGTAGTCGTTCACCCCCAGCAGTGGCGTCTGGAATGTGCCGCTCAGCTTTCGGCCGCCTTTGAACAGGTGCCAGGTGCCGGCAAACTCGCCCTCGCCGTGGAGGTCGAACGTGTCGTTGGCGAAAAAGATCTCGCGCATCGGGGGGAACTGGATGTGCGACTTGATCTGGTACGTCATCTCCGGGAAGTGGCCCAGGTCGGCCGAGCCCGTCACCTGCGAACGGGCGCCCGTCGTGATGAGATCCATCCGGTCAAACAGCAACAAGGCGCCGTCCATCTTGAATGTGGAGGTCATCTCGGCCGTCATCGGCAGGTACTTCTGGATGCTCACCGTGCCGTTGGTGAAGCTGGCCTGCCCGCGGTATTCGGTGTGGGGCCTGGCGACGACGATGTCGATGTTCCGGGCGACCGTACTCCACGGCACGCCGTGGTCTTCGAACGTGAACTCGCCCCGGTAGGCCCGGACATACTGGAGCGTCGTGGTCCAGGCACTCTTCTTCTTCGGGCCATCCGGAACAAACCGCGGGAAGTTGTGCTTGCCCCCCGGCAGCACCTCCGCGTACATCGTCCAGTCGGACATCTCGATCGAGTCGAACACCACACGCTGGGTGAACAGCGTGCTCCACGGCATCGAGACGGTGATGAGCCGGGCATTGAGGAACGGCCGACCGGTCGGGGTCAGCCCCTCGATGACCAGATTTTCGACACGGAACTTGCCACGCCAGAGATGGATGGAGAGCCGGCCGATGTGCATCGGCCGGCGAATGAACTTGGAGCCCTGATCTTCGGCCAGCTTGCGCACGGCCGGGCCCAGGTCCACCGTGACGGTCGTCACGACTGACACCGACAGCAGTACGGCGCAGATGACAACCACCAGACGCAGGAAGCGTCGTGTCTGCTGGGTGAGAGGGTGCTGAAGGAACCGCTTCATGAAGGCCAGGACTCAGGCCCCATGGCCATGAGCCAGCGCTATTCCACGACGAGGAGAACGGCGCCCGCCTCGACGGACGTGCCCTCGACCGCCCGGACCTCGCTGACAGTGCCCGCTTTCGGCGACTTGAGTTCGTTCTCCATCTTCATGGCCTCGACCACGACGACGCCCTGCTTGGCCGTCACGGTGTCGCCTACCTTCACGAGCACCTTGACCACCTTGCCCGGCATGGGCGCCTGAATCTTCGCGGGTCCCTTGCCCGCAGCCGCCGCATCGCCACGCCGTGCCCACGACCCGCGCCCGCTGGCGACCGTCACCGGCACGGCACGCCCGTTGACATGCACCGTCAGCTCGCCTGGCTGGCGCTCCAGCACAGACACTTCGTGGCTGTGTCGCGCGATGTGTGGGTCGCCATCGGCCAGTTCCGACAGCACCAGGGACCAGGCGCCGTTGACGGACGCCACATCCGCCGACAGCGTCTTGCCATCAACGGCCACGATGAAGCCGGCCCCCTCGCGCGTCACCTCCACGCGGCGGGTGCGTTCATTGATGTCGATGTCGTAGATCATGCCCGCAGTCCCTCAGCGCGCGCCCGGGCGCGCCATGCCGACGGCCGCGCGGCAACCGTCGACCCTGTGGCTCCGCCAGCGGCCTGGGTGCCAGTCCCCTTCAGCTCTGTGAAGAGCGCGGCCGCAATGGCGGCCACGGTCTCGTCCGCTTCGCTGGGCGGGAAGAAGGGCTCGCCGGAGCGCTCCTTCAGCAACTTGTCGAGGTAGGTCGTGTCGAAGTTCGCCGATTCGAAGTCAGGCTGGGCCAGCATCCAGCGGAAGAAGGGCACCGACGTCTTGATGCCGACCACTTCGTATTCTTCCAGCGCACGACGCATGCGGGCAATCGCCTGCGACCGGTCCTCGCCCCAGGCGATCAGCTTGGAGATCATCGGGTCGTAGTAGATCGGCACGTCGGCACCAGACTCGGTGCCGCCATCGTCACGGATGCCAGGCCCGGAGGGCACCCGTAGCGAGGAAATACGCCCCGGAGACGGCATGAATCCCGCATCCGGATCCTCGGCAATGATGCGGCACTCGATGGCATGTCCGTTCGGCTTCAGCAACGCCGCCGGGTCAATGGTCAGCTTCTCGCCGCGGGCGATGCGTATCTGCCACTGGACCAGATCGATGCCCGACACCGCTTCGGTGATCGGGTGCTCCACCTGGAGCCGCGTGTTCATTTCGAGGAAGTAGAACGACCCGTCGTGATCCAGCAGGAACTCCACGGTGCCGGCCCCGGTGTAGCCCACGGAGCGCGCCACGTTGGCGGCGGCCGTCGTCATCCGTGCCCGGAGCTCCGGAGAGACCACCTTCGACGGCGTCTCCTCAATCACCTTCTGGTGACGGCGCTGGAGCGAGCATTCACGCTCGGCGAACGGCACGACCGTGCCGTAGTTATCGCCCAGCAGCTGCACTTCGATATGACGGGCGGCGCCAATACGGCGCTCCAGGAAGATGGCAGAGTCGCCGAAGGATGCACCGGCCTCCGACCGCGCGGCGCGAATGGCGCTCGACAGCTCGGCCTCGGTATAGACCACGCGCATGCCCTTGCCGCCACCGCCGGCGACGGCCTTGACCATCAGCGGATAGCCGATCGTCTTGGCGAGCCTGGTGATCTCTTCGTCCGACACCTCCGCACCAAGCGCATCTTCGGTCCCGGGCACCACCGGGGCACCGACGGCCATGGCCGCCTGCCTTGCCGCCGTCTTGCTGCCCATCTGCGTGATCACTTCGGGGCTGGGCCCGATGAACGTGATGCCGGCGTCACGGCAGGCCGCCGAGAAGTCCTCGTTCTCGGCCAGGAAACCGTAGCCGGGATGGACGCCGTCCGCGCCGCAGGCCTTGGCCACGGCCAGAATCTTGTCGATGCGGAGATAGCTCTCGGAGGGGGGGTTCGGCCCGATGGGATAGGCCTCGTCGGCCATCCGCACGTGGCGGGCGGCACGGTCGCACTCGGAGTAGACGGCGACCGACTTGATACCGAGGTCCCGACAGGCCCTGATGATCCGGACGGCAATTTCGCCCCGGTTTGCGATGAGAATTTTCTTCAATCGTCCCTCAGTCTATCACTGGACACTGCGTTCCCGCGGTGCCCGAACCGGGTCGCAGGCGGGCCCCTGCCACGCCCCGAAGCCAGACCGTGCCGACGGAATTCTAGTTGGATTCCGGTGATGGTGACAGCCCTGTTCAGGCTAGTCGCCCGTGCTCTCCACGCCGGGGGTTTGGCATACACTCACGGGGTCGACCGGCGCACCAGCCGGCAGGAGGCCCCATGGCTCGGACGTTCACGCTGCAGGTGAACGGCGCGGCGCGGACCGTGACCGTTGAACCGGACACCCCGCTCATCTACGTGCTTCGCAATCAGCTGGAACTGTCCGGCCCACGGCTTGGCTGCGGCGTGTCGCAGTGCGGCGCCTGCGCAGTGCTCGTCGATGGTCGCGAGGCCCGGGCCTGCACGACGCCGGTGTCCCGCGTGACCGGCAAGAAGATTCATACGATTGAGGGGCTGCCCGGACTGTGGGCCGGCCGCTCAGGCCAGTCCCCAACGGGGGCCACCACCACCCTGCACCCGATCCAGCAGGCCTGGATCGATGTCCAGGTTCCGCAGTGTGGCTACTGCCAGAGCGGCATGATGATCGCCGCCGCCGACCTGCTGGCCCGGAACCCCAACCCGTCGGTGGCCCAGATCCGGGACCACTTCACCAGCGCCCCGCCTTCCCCTCACCTGTGCCGGTGCGGCAGTTACGTGGCCATCATCGACGCCGTACAACAGGCCGCCAGGGCCATGGCCGTCTAGGGAGCTGACATGTTGACGACACCCACTCTCACGCGACGCGCATTCGTCCAGGCTGGAGGCGCCCTGTGTGTCTCCGTGGCCATGCCTGGGCTCGGTGGCGCCGCCCCGGCCGGAGATGCAGGACCCGGAGGCAGCCTTGACGCCACGAAGCTCGCGTCGTGGCTGGAAATCAGAAGCGACGGCACGGTCATCGCCAGGACCGGGCGGACGGAGACCGGTACCGGAATGAGCGGGTTCTATCCCCAGATGATTGCGGAGGAGCTCGGCATCAGACCCGAGGTCATCACCCTCATTACCGGCCATACGGATGAAACGCCGGACGGGGGCTGGTCGGCCGACTTCATCAATGGTGTCCAGAATCTGCGCAAGGTCGCGGCCTACACCCACCAGGCCCTGCTGGGACTGGCCTCGACGCATCTGGGCGTTCCGGCGAGCAGCATGACCGTGGCGAATGGCGTCGTCACCGGCGGTGGCAGGTCGGTCGCCTACGCCGACCTGGTCAAGGGACAGCGTCTCGAGCTGACCGTTCCGGTGACAGGTGGCCTGGCCAAGATGAACCCGGACGGTTCGATGGGCAACTTCACCGGCATCTCGGTGACCGGTAACCCGCCGCTCAAGTCCGTGAAGGACTACACCGTCATCGGCACCTCTCACCCCATGCCATCTATCCCGGCGAAGGTGACGGGCAAGACCATCTGGACAGCAGACATCCGCCTGCCTGGCATGCTGCACGCCCGGATGGTTCGACCGGCGACGGTCGGGTCGACACTGGTGTCGCTGGGCACGCTCGACAAGGCGAAGTTCCCTACTGCCGAAGTGGTCAGGAAAGGCAATCTCGTCGCCGTGGTCTCACCGGACGAGTGGGAGGCGGTGTCGGCTGCCCGGAGTGTCGCCGCCACGACGAAATGGACCGAGTACGCAGGCCTCCCGGGCAACGCCGGCCTCAGCGCCACGCTGCGCACCTCGCAGAAGCCGGTCTCGCGTGGGGATGAGGCCGCCACCACGGCGGCGCTGGCCGGGGCGGCGAAGGTGGTGTCCGTCACCTACGAGCAGCCCTTCGTCAAGCACGCTCCGATCGGACCGTACATCGCCGTGGCTGATGTGAAGGCGGATGGCACGGTCACCATTCACTCGCGTTCCACCAACCCGCAAGGCATGCGGGCCCACATTGCGTACATGCTGGGCACGACGACGGACAAGGTCACGGTGCGCTGGAGCGACGGCGCAGGCCAGTACGGACGCGGCTCGTTCGGTGGTGACGGTGCAGAAGCTGACGCCGTCATCCTGTCCCAGTTGCTCGGCAAGCCGGTCCGCGTGCAGTGGACCTTGCAGGAGGACCTCACCTGGTCGACCGTGTCGCCCGCCTTCACGGCAGACCTCAAGGCCGGCCTCGACGCGAACGGACGGCTCGTGGCGCTGCAGAGCGACTGGTGGGGACCGACGCAGATGGATGCCCGGATGCTGGGAGCGGTCCTCGCAGGCCTGCCCACGCTGAAACCGTCTCCCGTGGTGGGCCCAGCCTCGTTTCATGTCGGCCCGGGCAAGTCCCCCTGGAGCGTGGCGCAGGAACTCCATCGCGGCTACGGCATGGCCAGCGTGGGGTCCGGCTCACCCTCCACCGTCGGGATCCGCGGCAACATCATGCGGACCCCCGGTCAGCGCCAGAACATCCTGGCCTTCGAGTCGCTCATCAACGAGGCGGCAGCGGCCGTACACGCCGATGCCCTCCAGTTCCGGCTGGACCACTCGGGCGATCGGCGCATGCAGGACATTCTGCGCAAGACCGCCGAGGCGGCGGGCTGGCAGTCGCGTCCGTCACCCAATCCTGCCGCCAGACGCACAGGCACCACGCCGGTCAAGGGGCGAGGGATCGCCGCCCTGATCCGGTTCGGCGCCTACTGGGTTGGCATCGCGGACGTGGAGGTGACGCCCGCCACCGGCAAGGTCGTGGTGACACACTTCACCATGGGAGTCGAACCTGGCAAGATCATCAACCCGCGTCAGCTCAAGCTGATCATGGAAGGCGGCGTGGTGATGGGACTGGGGGAAACGATGTCAGAGGAAGTGACCTTTGACAGCGGCAAGGTCACCAGCACTGACTGGACGAAGTACCGCATCCCGACCATGGGCGACATTCCCGAGATCAGGATCGTGCAGATGTCCCGCGACGACGTCGGGTTCGGCGGCGGTGGCGAAGCGGCCAATGCCGTCACGGGACCGGCCGTGCTGGCCGCCGTGTTCGATGCGACGGGCGTGCAGCCGCGGCGCACCCCGCTCACGCCGGCCTATGTGCAGGGGCTGCTGAAGGCCTGAGCGCCCTTACCGGCCAATGGCAACCGGAGCCACCAGACGCACCGTCAGGAGGGTTCCGGCTGCCAGTCCTGACGTGTCTCTGCTCGCCGTCGGTGGCGGAACCACGTCCGCGGTGAGGCTGTAGGTGCGGTAGTTCACCACCACCTGCTCGAACACCACAGCCGTCTGCCCACCCGGCGCCACGCGGCGGACCACACCCGTCATCAACGACCCTGCCGGCACCACTGTCCGCCCTCCGGCCTCGACGGCTCTGGTGACGGTGGCTTCGACGCGCTCACCGTCCCTGGCTGCGCGCACGTCGACACCCGTGAGCAGGCGCACGGTCACAGTCGTTCCCCGCGTCAGCTCGACAGGATCAGTCGGAGGGGCCGAGGGAGGCGGATCCACACCGGGACCCAGCCCGGCGGCGTTCAGCGTCTCTTCGCCCCGTGCCCGGCGACGAACGTCGTCGATCCCGTCACGCACCTCGAGGTAGCTTCGCCACGTGACCGGCTCTCCCTTGCGAAGCGAGACCCGCAGATAGGTCACCTCCTCGCGAAGCAGATCGAGACGGGGCCGAAGCTGCTGGGCCAGTGCGGCGTCGCCCGTACGGAGCTGCGACACGTCGGTGCCAGCCTCGAACAGGGCGTCCTCGAGACGACCGATGTCAGTACGCGTCACCGACGCCTGCGCGTAACCGGTGATGCCGTAGGGACCAATTACAAGAGAGAACGCGAGGAGCAGTGCCCCGACGGCAGGAGCCGTCGGGGATGCGGGGGGCAGGGCCGGGCAGGCATCGCGCACGGCCAGACGGGCTACAGCGGGATGTTGCCGTGCTTCTTCGGCGGATTGTGGTCTCGCTTGTTCTCGAGCGAGGCCAGTCCGGCAATCAGCTTGGCGCGCGTCTGCCGCGGCTGAATGACCTGATCGACGTACCCGCGGGACGCAGCCACATACGGATTGGCGAATTTCTCCTTGTACTCGGCAATCTTCTCTGCGCGGGCGGCCGCCACATCGGACGACGCTTCGATCTCGCGCTTGTAGAGAATGTTCACCGCACCTTCGGCACCCATGACAGCAATCTCCGCCGTCGGCCAGGCGTAGTTCACATCCGTCCGGATGTGCTTGCTCGACATCACGCAGTACGCGCCACCGTACGCCTTACGCGTAATGACGGTGAGCTTTGGCACCGTGGCTTCGGCGAACGCATAGAGCAGCTTCGCGCCATGACGAATGATGCCGCCCCACTCCTGCACCGTACCCGGAAGGAAGCCCGGCACATCCTCGAAGGTGACCAGCGGAATGTTGAACGCGTCACAGAAGCGGACGAACCGCGCACCCTTGGCCGACGCATCGATGTCGAGTACCCCGGCCAGGTACGCCGGCTGGTTCGCCACAACGCCAACGGGCCGGCCTCCGAGACGGGCAAAGCCGACCACGATGTTCTTGGCGAAGTGACGGTGGACTTCGAGGAAATAGCCGTCGTCCACGATGGCACTGATGACATCGAGGATGTCGTACGGCTGGTTCGGGTTCTCCGGCACCAAGGTATCGAGTGCCTCATCGGCCCGGTCCACCGGATCCGATGTCGCGACCCGCGGTGGGTCGTCGACGTTGTTGCTCGGCATGAAGCTGAGCAGCTCGCGAATGAGCAGGATGCACTCCTGATCGTTCTCCACGGCAAAGTGCGCCACACCGCTCTTCTCGTTGTGCGTCATCGCGCCGCCGAGATCCTCTTTCGAGACATCTTCATGCGTCACGGTCTTGATGACATCCGGACCGGTGACGAACATGTAGCTCGTGTTCTTCACCATGATCGAGAAGTCCGTGATCGCCGGCGAATAGACCGCGCCGCCCGCGCAGGGTCCCATGATGGCCGAGATCTGCGGCACCACCCCTGATGCCAGCGTGTTGCGCAGGAAGATGTCGGCATAGCCGCCCAGCGACACGACGCCTTCCTGGATGCGCGCGCCGCCAGAGTCGTTGAGGCCAATGATGGGGGCGCCCATGTTCATCGCCAGGTCCATCACCTTGCAGATCTTGAGGGCGTTGGTCTCCGACAGCGAACCGCCGAACACAGTGAAGTCCTGGGCAAACGCGAACACCACACGCCCGGCGATACGACCACGGCCACAGACGACGCCGTCGCCCGGAATGACCTGGTTCTCCATGCCGAAGTCCTGGCACCGATGGGTCACGAACTTGTCGACCTCTTCGAAGCTCCCCGGGTCAAACAGCAATTCCACGCGCTCGCGTGCCGTCAGCTTGCCGGCCTCCCGCTGCTTCTTCAGGCGGTCTTCACCACCGCCCAGCTCGGCACGGCGTTCGTAGTCGGCGTACATCTCTTTCGTCGTCGTCATCACTACCTCTCGCTAGGCCTTGGCCGCCTGCGCCTTTTCCCAGTCCTTGAGGAACTTCTCCAACCCGATGTCGGTCAGCGGGTGCTTGAAGAGTTGGTCAATCACCGCAGGCGGGCACGTCACGACGTCTGCGCCCATGCGTCCGGCCTCGATGACGTGGATGGGATTCCGCACGCTGGCCACCAGCACCTTCGTGGCGTAGCCACCGTTGGTGAAGAGATCGACAATCTCCTGAATCAGCGACATGCCGGTCTGGCCGATGTCATCCAGCCGTCCTACGAACGGGCTGACATACGCGGCACCGACCTTGGCTGCCAGCCAGGCCTGAGGTGCAGAGAAGATCAGCGTGACATTGACATTGATCTTCTCAGACGCCAGGGTCTTGCACGCCTGGACGCCTGCGCGGGTAAACGGCACCTTGACGACGATGTGCGGGTCCAGCGCAGCCCACTCCCGACCTTCGCGAATCATCCCCTCGGCGTCGGTCGCCACCACTTCGGCGCTGACGGGGCCCTTGACGATGCCGCAGATCTCCTTGAGGATGACGCGCGGATCGCCCCCTTCCCTGGCCATCAGGGACGGATTGGTCGTCACACCATCGACGATGCCCAGCGCGGTCAGCTGTTCGATTTCCTTCAGATTTCCCGTATCAACAAAGAGTTTCATAGCTGTCTTATCTCGGCCCTTCCTCGACCCTGTTGGATTCCGGACTCACATTGGGCGCCGGCTGGCGGCCGTCCACCGCCACCACGGCATACACGTACCGGACCCCCGGTTTCACGGAGGTGTCTCTGAACCGGGGTTCAACCACCGGAACACTGGTGAGCGTCTGGAGTGTTACATCGCCCGGTCCCCCGCGCAAGACCAGGTACCCGGCCAGGTCCGCCTCGTCATTCGGTTCCCAGATCAGGCTGACCGCGCCCTCCGACCCGATAGCAGCGAGCGAACGGGGTGCCCCCGGCGCAAACCGGTCGATGGCCGTCAGGCAGAGCGGCTCCGACGCAGGACCTTCCACGGCGGCTGGACCCGAGCCCGAGACGGCACGAACCTGATAGCAGACCTGGGTGCCGAACCGGGGCCTGTCGGTGGCTCGGGCCAGCGGGACCGGTGCGGTGTTGACTGGCACCGGCGCCAGGGCACCGGCGTCGGGGGCATCGGGCGCTTCCCCGGAGACCGTGCGATAGAGGTTGTAGGTCACCGCTGCCGGCACGAGCAGATCGTCCTCGCCAGCACCCGGGTCGTCAGCCGCCCCGGCAGTTGGCGCCGGCGTGG
>JAKFYA010000486.1 GCA_021731095.1 Acidobacteriota bacterium
AATGATGGTGCCGACCGGGGTCTCCAGTACCAGTGCGACGCAGTCGGGAATGCTGTGCGTGACGCGGAGGAATTCGATCGAGAACGGGCCGATCCGGACGACGTCCCGGGGACGGACCGTGCGGAGTCGGTCGCCAGCCTCGATGCCGTGCTCCAGCAGCTTGGGCTCGACCAGCGCCAGCGCGAACGCCGTGCCGTAGATGGGGCCCCCGATGAGCGGGAACACGTGCGGCACGCCGCCGATGTGATCCTCATGTCCATGGGTCAGGATCAGCGCCTTGATGGTGTGGCGACGCTGTTCCAGCCAGGACAGGTCCGGGATGATCAGGTCCACGCCGGGTTGATCCGGGTCGGGGAACATGACGCCGGCGTCGACCACGATGGTGGTGTCGCCGTAGCACACCGCCATCATGTTCATGCCGAACTCACCGAGGCCACCGAGTGGCACCAGCTCAAGCGTGTCCGGAGGCACCTGCCGCGGAGTTTCCTGTTCCATTGAGAGCCCAGTCAGACGTGAGATACCCGCCGGCACAGGCCGGTGGGCCAACCGCGTGAACAGCCCTGGCAGGCTGGCCGTGCGGCGTGGGTGCGCGATACACCCCTCAGGCGACTGGGGACGCCTGAACCTTCATCACGATCCCGGAGGTGGCTCCGGGGCGCATCGAAGGGTGAAACCCGGGTAGGCTCAACGACTTCCGGGAAAATATAGCACAGGAATCATCGGGCTGAACCGACGGCGCGCGCCAGGGTGGCCGCCTCTGCCACTGAGAGGGTCTGAGGCCGGCGGTTCGGGTCGATCCCGGAGGCCAGCAGCAGGGCCTGGATGGCCGGAGTCTCGAGGCCGGTGACGGGCCTCAGGGCATTGAGGAGGGTCTTCCGACGCTGCGTGAAGATGCCCCGGACCACCCGCTCGAAGAGCGCCGCGTCGCCAATGTCAGCGCTGGGAGCGCGGAAACGCAACGTGATCACGGCCGAGGTGACCTTGGGCGCGGGCCGGAAGGCGCCCGGGGGCAGCGTCAGGCGTCGGGTGATGTCGGCGTGCAGTCCGGCCTGGATGGCCAGCACACCATATTCCGAGCCCCCCGGGGGCGAGGCCAGGCGGTCGGCCACTTCGGCCTGCACCATCAGCGTGGCATCGGAGAAGCGGAGGCCAGCCCCGTGGTGGGCCAGCAGCCGGAACAGGATCGGTGACGAGACGTTGTAGGGAAGGTTGCCGACCACACGGACCGGCCCCGGGCAGTCGGCCAGCAGTGCCGTCAGGTCGACATCCAGGAAGTTGGCCGCGACGATCCGGACATGCGGGGGCGCACCTTCAGACAACTCGGCCGCGAGGTCCCTGTCGATTTCGACGCCGATGATGCGACCGGCTTTGGGGGCGAGCGCACGCGTCAGGGCACCGGGGCCTGGCCCAATCTCGAGAATGGTGTCGGCTTTGGTCGGGTTGATGATGTCGACGACCTTGCCCACCCACGCCGCCTGCAGAAAGTGCTGGCCGAATCGCTTCTTGGTTCTCATGCCTCTGCTCCGGATTCGTCGGGGCCATCCAGCACGCGCCAGTACTGATCCTCGATGGCTTCGATCTCGTCCTCGCTCAGGCCGAAATAGTGCCCGACCTCATGGATGAGGGTTTCACCGATGACCGCGCACACCTCGTCGTCATCCCAGCACTCGTCCTCGATCGGACGCTGGAACAGCGTGATGCGGTCCGGGAGACGGTTGCCGTCATCCCAGCCACGCTCGGTCAGCGGCGTGCCCGAGTAGAGCCCGTAGAGCGAATCTGGCGGCTCGATGCCCATCTCGCGCAGAAGCTCTGTCGTTGGCTCGTCCTCGACGACTATGGCCAGATTGGTCATCGCGTCCCGGAAACGCTCGGGAATCAGCGTGATTGCCTCGGAGGCAAGTCGTTCAAACGCGTGTCGGTCCATGGGTTGGTCCGTTGTCAGCAGCGTCACGCGCCGCATAGGCGCAGTGATCATGAATGGTGCAGGCGTGGCACCGCGGCGTCGGTGTGCACACCCGGCGGCCATGCAGAATCAGCAGGTCTGACGCATGCACCCAGCGCGCGGGTGGGAGCAATGCACAGAGATCGGCCTCGGTTCGCTCGGCGTCTGTTCCGGACGACAGGCCGATGCGCGCGGCGACGCGGAGCACGTGGCGGTCGACCGGAAATCCCGGAATGCCGAGCGCGTGTCCGAGCACGACGTTGGCGGTCTTGCGTCCAACGCCTGGCAACGCGGTCAGGGCGGCCATGTCGGCCGGCACATGCCCGGCATGCGTGGCCACCAGTGCCTGTGCCATGCCACGCAGGGCGCGGGCCTTCTGCCGGAAGAAGCCCGTGGCGTGAATGAGCGGTTCCAGCTCCTCGGTCGTGGCGTTGGCCAGCGCACGCGCATCCGGATACCGGGAAAAGAGGGCCGGGGTAATCCGGTTCACGCCGGCATCGGTCGACTGCGCCGACAGAATGGTGGCCACGAGGAGTTCGAAGGCATTGCGATGATGGAGCTCGGTGTCGGCGCCCGGGTGCTGGCCGGCGAGCGCGTCAACCATCCGGGCTGCCGTCGCGCGGTTCAATGCACCGGGTCCTTCGCGCTCCAGGCTGGGCCTGACTGTCCATCGGAGAACACCTGCAGGTGTTCCTGCAGGGCAGCAATGAGGTTGGGGATGAACTGGATCGGTACGGCGACACGGGCCCGCACCGGCGCCTTCACGACGTGGTTCTGCTCGGCGTTCCGGACCTGCTCATCGGTCAACGGCATCACTTCGCAGAAGGAGAGCGTGAAATCGAATGGCGTGTGGGAGATGGCGCAGAAGTTGGCGTAGGTACGCGCCTGGTCCGCCGTGTCGTCCGGGACGATGGTGAAATTGATCGGGGGGCGTTCGGGCTGATCGGCCATGACCGGATTGTACCCCCCTCGACCGGCGTGCCTAGTACTTGCGCATCACGCCAACCACCACGCCCTGCACCTGCACCGCATCCGGGTGGAGCAGAATCGGCTGCATGCTGGCGTTGGCAGGCTGCAGGCGAATCTGTCCGTGCTCGCGGTAGAACTTCTTGAGGGTGACGTCCATGCCCTCCACAAGGGCAATCACCATCTCCCCGTTGTCGGCCGTGCGCCGGTCCTCCACCACCACATAATCGCCGTCCCGAATCTGTTCATCGATCATCGAGTCGCCCTTGACGCGCAGGACGTAGCTGTCGCGCTTGCCGGCCAGCGATTCCGGCACGGCAATGGTGTCGGTGCCAGGTACGGCCTCGATTGGCGTTCCGGCCGCGACATATCCCAGCATGGGGAGGTCGATGGCGCGGCTGGCGCTCTTGGTGGCGACCATCTCGACAGAACGACTGCGGTTCCACGAGCGACGGATGCAGCCCTTTTCCTCGAGGTTCGTGAGATGTTTGTGGACCGTGGCCAGTGAGGAGAGGCCGAAGCGGTGGCCGATTTCCTCGAGGCTCGGCGCATAGCCGTGCTCGCGGATGAAGTCCTCGAGGTAGTCCAGAATCTCGCGCTGGCGTTTGGTCAGGGGCGTCACGGTGTCCTCCAGGGAAGCGAGGCCCACTCTATGCGAATGGAAGGCGAAAAGCAATCAGAAGGCGAAAGCTCATGAGAATTCCGCTGAACGTGCCCTTGCCGACCGATGGAATCGTCGACGTGGCGGGCCTGGGGGAGAACAGCCTGGATCTGGTGGCGACCCTCGAGGCCTTCCCGGACCCCGATACGAAAGTGCCCATGCGCGCCTTTGCCCAATTGCCGGGCGGGCAGGTGGCAACCGCCATGGCGGCGACCGCGCGCCTGGGCTGGCGGAGTCGCTACGTCGGGCGGGTGGGTGACGACGACGGCGGGCGCCTGGTGTGCGACAGCCTGAACAGCGGCGGCGTCGACACCGCCGCGGTCGCGGTCCTTCCTGGTGTCGCCACCCGTCTGTCGATGCTGCTGGTGGATCGGTCGAATGGCACACGGACCGTCATCTGGCACCGGGACCCGGCGCTGACCTGGCCCCCGGCGGACGCCACAGGCGCAGGGCCGTCGCTGCCTCTCCAGGCGATGCTCGCGGCACGGGTGATTCTGCTGGACGCCACTGATCCGGAGGCGTCCCTGCGGGTGGCCTGCTCGGCGAGGACCGCGGGAGTTCCGGTGGTCGCGGATGTGGACACGCCGGGTGAGGGCGTCGACACGCTGCTGGCGTCAGTGGACGTGGTGATCGCGGCGGCGGCCTTTGCTGCAACCGTGACAGGTCGCACGGACCGGGGCGCCGCCGTGGCGGCGCTCGCGGCCCGGTATCCACAGGCGGCGGTCGTCTGCGTCACCTACGGCGAAGAGGGCAGTCTGACCAGATGTGGCGGGGAAGAGCTGTTCACGCCGGCGTTTCGCGTGCCATGTATCGACTCCACCGGAGCGGGCGATGTCTTCCGGGCCGGCTTTCTCGCCGGGTGGCTGGGCGGTGGACCCGGGGCAGAGCTGGGCGAGACGTTGCGGTACGCGAGTGCCGCCGCCGCGCTCAACTGCCGGGGACTGGGCGCGCGCGGCGCCCTGCCGACCCGGGGCGAGGTGGACGACCTGCTACACTCGAGCTAGCGTCTCCTGGCTGGTGATCGAAGTATGCGAATGCTCCTCGCGCACGCCGTCTGTGTCGCCTGTCTGGTCAGTGCTGCCGCGGCACCCCGGGCGGCAGAGCCCGCCTTGTCCCGTGCCAAGTCGGATGCGTTCGTGCGCAAGGTCAACCAGCTGGCTGACCCAGCCCGCGCAACACCGCCGCGAAAGGTGGCGCTCTCCGAAGCCGAGATGAACTCCTGGTTTGCCTTCGATGCGCCGCGCGTGATGCCGGCCGGCGTGACCGAACCCAGTGTGTCGATGCTTGGGGCCGGACGCGTGGCGGGACGCGTCATCGTCGACCTCGACCGCGTGCCGCGTCGACGCAGTCCGAATCTCTTCGATCCGTGGTCGATGCTGGGTGGTCGCGTGCCCGTGCAGGTGACAGGCACGTTGCGGACCAGCGGTGGTCAGGGCACCTTCGCGCTGGAGTCCGCACAGCTGGCGGGCATTACGGTGCCCAGGTTCCTCCTGCAGGAACTGCTGGCCGCCTATTCCCGCTCGGCCAGGAATCCTGGCGGGCTGAGTCTTGATGCGCCGTTCAGCCTTCCCGTCCGGATTCAGCGGATAGACGTAGAGCCCGGACAGGCACTGGTCCTCCAGTAGCGCTGGCGCCCAGCCCCGGCACGTGCACGACGACCCGCTGTCTACCCCGCTGCAGTTCCTGAAGGGCGTCGGTCCGCGCAAGGCGGCCGACCTGAGCCGTGCAGGGCTCACGACGCTGGAGGATCTGCTCTACCGGTTGCCCTTCCGCTACGAAGATCGCAGCCGGATGCAGCCCATCGCCTCACTGCGTCCCGGCATGCGCGCCGCCGTGCTGGCAGAGGTCAAGACTGCCAATCTCGTGCGGACCCGTCGCCGGGGATTCGTCGTGTTTCATGCCGTCATGGCGGACGAGAGCGGAGCCATCCGGTGCACGTGGATGAACCAGGCGTTTCTGCGGGACATCCTCGTGCCAGGTCTTCGGGTGGTCATCTTTGGCGATGTCAAACTGGACTCCTCCGGTCTCCACTTCCTGAATCCCGAGTACGAGGTCGCGGACGACCTCGGGGGCGAGGAGGAGCACGTCGTCCCGGGACTGCGCACCGGTCGCCTGGTGCCCTTCTACGAAAAGACGGGTTCGGTCACTCCGAACATGCAGCGCCGGCTGGTGCGCGCGGCGGTGGACGGTCTGCCGGACCCGCTGCCAGATCCGCTGCCGGAGTCGACCCGGGAGCGACTGGCGCTGATGGCGCGCCGCGAGGCCATGGTCCTCGCGCACTTCCCGGACGCCGGGGCGACGGTGGAGCAGTTGAATGCCTTCCGGACCCCGGCCCAGTGGCGCCTCATCTTCGAGGAATTCTTTCTGTTCCAGATCGGCCACGCGTGGCGCCGCCGGTCCGCGGGTGCGGAGGTCAAGCCCTTCGTGCCGCTGGTCAACGACCGGGTGCGCGAATCAGCCGCGCGGGTGCTGCCGTTCAAGCTCACGCCGGGGCAGAAGGTTGCGCTCAGGGAAATCGTGGAGGACATGCGCCGGTCGGCACCGATGCATCGGTTGCTGCAGGGGGATGTAGGTGCGGGCAAAACGATCGTGGCCCTGCTGGCTGCCGTGGTGGCCATGGAGAACGGCCTGCAGGTGGCGTTCATGGCGCCAACCGAGATTCTGGCGGCGCAGCATTACGCGAACATTGCCCGGTTGCTGGCGACGTCCCGTTTCCGGGTGGATCTCCTCACCGGCAGCACGCCGGCGGCTGGCCGTCTGGCCGTCGAGACCGGTGTGTCGCGCGGAACCACGCATCTGGTCGTCGGGACCCATGCCCTGGTGCAGGAGGGCGTGACATTCCGCAAGCTCGGGTTCGTGGTGATTGATGAACAGCACCGGTTTGGCGTGGCACAACGGGCGGCACTGCGAGCAAAGGGGCTGTGTCCGGATGTCCTGCTGATGACAGCCACGCCCATCCCTCGCACGCTGGCGCTGACGGAGTACAGCGAACTGGACGTGTCGAAGATTCCCGACCTGCCACCGGGTCGCAAGCCCATCCAGACGCGCGTGGTGGCCGAGTCGCGCCGGGAGGATGTGTATCGCCTGGTTCGCCACGAACTGGATGCGGGCCGGCAGGCCTACATCATCTATCCGCTGGTGGAAGAGTCCGAGAAAGTGGATCTGAAGTCCGCCACCGAGATGGCCGAACATCTCCAGGCTGAGGTCTTCCCGGGCCATCGTGTCGCGCTGATGCATGGGCGCATGAAGCAGGACGCCAAGGATCAGGTCATGCGGGACTTCGCCGCCGGGCGCGTGCAGATTCTGGTCTCGACCACCGTTGTCGAGGTGGGCGTGGATGTCCCGAATGCGTCGGTGATGGTCATCGAGCACGCCGAGCGCTTCGGCCTCTCGCAACTCCACCAGCTGCGCGGTCGGGTGGGCCGGGGAGAGTGGGCCTCCCACTGCATCCTGCTGTACCAGGCGCCGTGGACAGATGACGCGCGGGAGCGACTGAAGGCGCTGGCCGAGACCCAGGACGGGTTCGTCATCGCCGAACGTGACCTCGAGTTGCGGGGCCCCGGAGACTTCTTCGGCACGCGACAGTCAGGGTTGCCGCGATTGCGCACGGGCGACCTGGTCCGTGACCGGGACATCATGGAGGCCGCGCACCGGGAGGCACGGCTGGTGGCCGACACCGGGACCCTGACTCCGGCGTTGCAGCGGTATGTCGACCACCGCTGGCAGGCGCAGTTCGGCCTCATCGAGGTCGGGTGAGGACCGGTCGCCGCAGGGTGGGGAAGCCCGGTATAGTGATGCGATGCGTGTCATTGCCGGCCGTTTGAAGGGCCGGCGGCTCAAGGCCCCTACCTGGGACGGTCTGAGGCCGACCTCAGACAGACTCCGCGAGACGCTGTTCAATATCCTGGCAACCCGCATGGACGGAGCGCTCGTCCTCGACGGGTGCGCGGGCACGGGCGCCGTCGGCATCGAGGCGCTCAGCCGCGGGGCCGCGCACGTCACCTTTATCGATCAGGATCGTCGCGCGACTGCGCTGGTGGCCAGCAATCTCGAGATCTGTGGCGTCTCGGACGGCTATACTATCCGCACCGGTGAGGTGGCCCGGGTTCTGGCGTCGGTGCCAGACCTGAGGTTCGATCTGGTATTTCTCGATCCACCCTACGCGGCAGCAGGCATTGACATGGCAGTGGCCGCTTCGGCGGCCCATCTGAAACCGGGCGGCCTGCTGGTGCTGGAACGCGCCACGCGGAGCGCGATGCCGGACCTCGGCCCGCTGGTCCACGTCAGGGACGTGAAATCGGGCGACAGCACACTGACCTTCGCCGAAAGCTCTCGATGACTACAAGTCCCCCCTCGGGCCGCCTCGCGCTGTACCCCGGGTCGTTCGATCCGCTTACCAACGGACATGTCGACATCATCCTGCGGGGCGCGCAGCTCTTCGACCGCATTCTGGTCGCGGTGCTGGTCAACGAGGACAAGAAGCCGTTGTTCTCGGCGGACGAGCGCGTGGACCTGGTGCGAGAGGTCTTTCGCGAGTATCCGAACGTCGAGGTGGACACCTTCAACGGTCTGCTGGTGGACTATGCCCGCCGTCGTCGGGCCACGGCCATCGTCCGCGGCCTGAGGGCCGTGTCGGACTTTGAATACGAGTTCCAGATGGCGCTGATGAACAGGCACCTGGAGCCAACGCTCGAGACGGTGTTCATGATGCCGGCCGAGCAGTACACTTATCTCAGCTCCCGCCTCATCAAAGAGGTATTCAGCCTGGGTGGCGACGTGCGCGGTCTTGTGCCGCCGACGGTTGAAGCCAGGCTGCGGGCAAAGAAGGACCGGCCGGGCGTCTGACGCCCCCGGACACGCAATTACCGGCCGGCGCACTGGGCGCCGGCGGACGAGGAGGACACGTGCCGATCGCTGAACGTCTGAGTGCCATTGCCGAATCCCCGACCCTGAAGGTGGGCGCCAACGCCGAGCGCATGCGTCGCGCCGGCGTCGACGTCAAGGACCTGGGCGCCGGAGAGCCCGACTTCAACACGCCTGAGCATGCGAAAGCAGCGGCGGTGGTGGCGATTGGTCAGAACTTCACGCGATATACGGCCGCCAGTGGCGTGCTGGAGCTGCGCGAGGCCGTGTGCGGCCGCTGGAAGACCGACTACAACATCGAGATCAAGCCGAACGAAGTGTCCATCGCGGCCGGTGGGAAGCAGGCGCTGTTCAACGTGGCCCTGGCGCTCTACAACCCCGGCGATGAAGTCATCACGCACGCGCCCTACTGGCCGACCATTGTCGAGCAGGTCAAGATGGTGGGCGCGGTGCCCGTGGTGGTCCGCACCAGCGCCGAAGACGGCTTCGCGGTCCATGCGGACGCCATCATCGAGCGGATCACGCCGAAGACCAAGGCCATCATCATCAACTCGCCGGGCAATCCGACCGGTGCGCTCATCTCCGAGGCTGAGTTGGCCAAGGTGGCGGATGCGGCTGCGAAGCAGGGCATCTGGGTGGTGGTGGATCTGTGCTACGAGCACCTGATCTATGACAAGGAACCGCACAACCTGCCGCGCGTGCTCTTCGAGAAGATGCGCGACAGGGCCGTGTTCTGCGGCAGCGCGTCGAAGACCTATGCGATGACCGGCTGGCGTTGCGGCTGGACGATCGGGCCACCGGAGCTGATTGCGGCCTGCAACACCATCCTGAGCCATGCCACGTCGAACGTGTCCTCGATTACGCAGAAGGCCGCGCTCGCCGCCCTCGCGGGTCCGCAGGATGATGTCGTGCAGATGCTCAACGAGTACCGGAAGCGGCGCGACAACATGCACGCGTGGCTGACGGCCAACCCGAAGATCACGTGCGTGAAGCCGAAAGGTGCGTTCTACCTGTTCCCGGATTTCTCCGCGCTGCTGTCGCCGGACGGCATCGCCACCACCGGCCAACTGGCTGAAGTGCTGCTGGAGAAGGCCCACGTGGCCCTGACGCCGGGCGAGGCCTTCGACGCGCCTGGGTATGCGCGCATTTCGTATGCAACCTCGATGGAGACGCTCCGGGAATCTGCCAACCGGATCCTGGCCTTCATCGAGACGCTCCCCTCCGGAAAGTAGGGGGGAATTCCGACCATGCCCGTGCCGGCCGCAGTCGTCGCCGCCGTACAGGCCCTGGTCGGTGCCGATTGGGTTCGCGCGGATGACGCGTCGCTGGCGCAGTATGGCAGCGACGCGCTCCGCACGGGCCACCTGGCTGAGCTCGTGGTGATTCCGGCGGATACAGCCGAGGTGTCTGCGGTCGCCGCGCTCTGCTCGTCCCACCGCGTGCCGATGGTGGTGCGCGGCGCAGGCACAGGCTATACCGGCGGTGCCGTGCCGACCCGGGGGGGCATCGTGATCTCGATGGAGCGCTTCTCGCGCATTCTCGAGATTGACCCGGTGAATCTGCTCGTCGTCACCCAGCCCAACGTGATCACCGGTGAGCTCCAGCGGGCCGTCGAGGCGCGCGGCTTGTTCTATCCGCCGGACCCCGCCAGCCTCGAACAGTGCTCCATCGGGGGCAACGTCGCCGAGTGCGCCGGTGGCCCACGCGCGTTCAAGTACGGGACAACCAAGCGCTACGTGCTCGCGCTCGAGGCGGTGCTGCCCTCGGGGGAGGTCATCCGCACGGGCTCGAAGGCCGTGAAGAACGTGGTGGGCTACGACCTGACCCAGGTGCTGGTCGGCTCGGAGGGCACGCTGGCCATCATCACGGAGATCACGCTGCGCCTCGTCCCGAGGCCACCGGTGGCCGCGACGATTCTGGCCACCTTCACCACGCCGCAGGCGGCCGTGGATGCCGTGACAGCCCTGATCGGTGCGGCCGTGGTACCAGCCGCCGTTGAACTGATGGATGCGGCCTCCC
>JAKFYA010000027.1 GCA_021731095.1 Acidobacteriota bacterium
GGTGTACACGCCGGACGGGGCCCATGTCTCGGCGCCCGGTTCGCCTGTCGCCACGATCGACGCGACGCGCGGAGAGGAGGGCTCGATGGCGGGAAGGTGGCCGGCCCCACTCGGCGCCGCTGCCTATCACGGTGTCTTTGGCGACATCGTGCGCGCGCTCGAGCCGCAAACCGAAGCCGATCCCGCAGCCGTCCTCATGAGTCTGTTGACGATGTTCGGCAACCTGATTGGTCGGGGCCCGCACTTCTGCGTCGGTCGAGATACGCACTATCTCAATCTCTTCGTGGGCATCGTGGGGCAGACCGCGAAAGGTCGCAAAGGGATGAGCCACGGTGAAGCCCTGGCGGTCATGAGGGACCTCGCCCCCACATGGGTCGACGGCAATAACACCTCGGGTCTGTCGAGCGGCGAGGGGCTGATCTGGGCCGTTCGCGACCCCATCGAGAAGAAGCAGCCGGTCAAAGAGCAGGGACGCGTTGTGGACTACCAGACGGTCATCGAAGATCACGGGGTCGCCGACAAGCGCCAGATGGTAGTCGAGTCGGAGTTGGCCAGCGTCCTCAAGGTGATGGCCCGCGAGGGCAACATCCTGTCGATCGTGGTCCGGCAGGCGTGGGACGGCAAGACGCTCAACATCAAGACGAAGGCCTCGCCCGCCACGGCGACGAATCCGCACATCAGCCTCATCGGCCACATTACGGGCACGGAGTTGTTGCGCTATCTGCAGGCGACAGACGCGCGGAACGGCTTCGGGAACCGCTTTCTCTGGTGCTGTGCCCGCCGCTCCAAGTCCCTCCCGGATGGCGGTCGGCCCGTCAACCTCGCTGCCGCTGTCGCCCGGCTTCAGGACGCGCTCGAGGCGATCCGTGACCGGTCGGTGGAGTATCACCGCGACCCCGAGGCCAGCCGGTTGTGGCATCGCGTCTACGACCGACTCGGCGCGGAGATCCCGGGCCTCCTTGGGGCCATGACGAGCCGGGCCGAGGCGCAGGTGATGCGCCTCGCCTGCCTCTACGCCCTTGGGGATCGGTCGTATGTCGTGCAGGGCCCTCACCTGCGCGCTGCGCTCGAGGTCTGGCGTTACTGCTTCGCCTCGGCGCGGTACGTCTTTGGCGGCGTGCTGGGGGACGCGACAGCGGACGCCATCTTCGCGGAACTCCGGCGCGTGCATCCCAGCGCGCTCACGAAGTCCGAGATTGGCCGAGAGCTTCTCGGGCGCAACACCGCCGCGGCCGAGATCAACCGCGCGCTCGGTCTCTTGGCCCAGCTGCGGCTTGCCCGTTGCGAGCATGACGCGTCGGGTACGGGACGACCGGTGGAGCGGTGGGTCTGGACTGGCGACGACCTGACGACATACGACATTAACGACATAAGCCCCCCCTCGGACGACCCGCACGAGCCGGAGCAGGGTTTTGTCGTTAATGTCGTGCAGTCAGCCACCACAGAACCCGGTCACGGACGACATCTCGAGGTGCCTGGCGATGGATGCTTCTGAGTGGGTGACGCTCCGTGGCGGTCTCACGGTCAGCCTTGATGCGCTGCGGGTTGGCTGGGGGCTCGAGGCGCGCGGCTTCCGCCTGGAGCAGGTCGGCGACAAGTTGCGCGTGGCGCCCCACACGGCCCTCACGGCGGCGGACGTCGCAGCGATCCGTGCGAATCGCGACGAACTCCTCGCCCTGGCGCAGTACACCCCGGAGACCGTGGCATGACCGCCCGCGGTCCACAGCCCTCGGCGGCCGATCGCGCGGTGGCCACCATCCTCGCGTCACTGCTCGCCCACGTCGAAACCGCCCGCGAAACACGCGGACTCACCGTGGCGGGTCTGGCGGCCCGTGCCGGCCTCTCGAAACGCGCGGTGATCAGCTTGCGCAAGTTGCAGGTGCCACGGTCGTCCCTGCATACGCTGCTTCGGCTCACGCATGCCGCCGGGTTGCGCCTCGACATCCGTGTGCGCCCTATCAATGACAGCCAATCCCTTGACGGAGATCCCCATGTCTGACGAACCCGGGCTGACGCCACTCTCGTCGGTCCACGCATCGTTGGCCGCGCTGCGCGCGCTCGCGCGTTCGGCGAAGTCGCTCGAGGAATGGCGGCGGGTCGGCCGCTTTGCCACCCCTGAGGAAGTCGCGCTCTCCGAGCAGGAGCGGAAGGCGTGGCACTGCACCGGCCACAGTGCGCGCACCGGCGTAGCCTGCACCAGCCCGCGCGTCACCCATATGCAGGTCTGCCGTCGTCACGGGGGCTCATTGGCGAACGTCAAACGCAAAGCCGCGGAACGGCTCGCGGCAATGGTCGACCCGATGCTCGGCCGTCTCCATGCCCTCGCCCTCCAGGACAAGCATCTCCCCGCAGCCGTGAACGCGGCGAAAGACCTCCTCGATCGAGGTGGTATCGGGGCCGAGCAAGAACTCAAGCTCCATGCAATCGGACGACAGGGCCAGGACCGTATTACCGTCAACATCGGCTTTCTGCAGCACCCAGGCACCCAGCAGACGATCGTGGTCCCGCTTCCACCTGGGCGAACGGAAGAATGACCCGACCCCCTCGGAGACCGTCCACACGCCCCGACGCTCGACAACGTGCGGATCTCGCACACAGGGAGGTCGTTGCACAGCTACAGGCACTGTCGACGACGGGACATCTCGGCGCGGTGTTCTGGGCCGTGCCGCGCGGATCCCTCCATGCCTTCGTGGTGCGCCATGCCGCCTGCGCGCATGACCATCCGGACGTGGTGACGTTCCACCTGACGCAGGGGTTGCTCGGTGGGCGGTGCGCGCGCTGCGAGGATGTGGCGGAGGGGCTGGAGCTTGGGATAGCGGGGAGCGCGCCCGTGGTCTGGTGGGTGTGCGTCTTGGTCGATCTCTGCGGCGGGTCGTTCGAAGCGCTACGCAGCGGCCAGTTTCAGCGGATCCCCGGCTACGTCGCGCACCTCGAGGAGGCGCTCCGGGTGTGCCTGGCGCTCGCGGAGACCGATTCGCGGGGGTGGGTGAACTAGCGCCCGGCCCTCGGGGACAGGACCGCGTGAACCGCTCCACGTGTCCACGGTCGACCATACCGGGTGGTGTGGCCTTCCCCATTCAAGTGCTGCGCGACCAACGCGAAACTGAGGCGCCGGTCACCGGCCGGCTTGCGGCGCAGTTGCGCCATGCGCTGAAGTACCTGCTTCTCAGCGGGGTGGAACCCGTAGGGCTTCCGGCCCTCCACCCGCTGCCCCTTGCGGCGCAGACGCTCCCGCGCGGCGCGGAGCTTGAGCACGGTCACCGTCTTATCGAACTGGGCAACGGCCGCGAGCACCTGCCGGATCAGGGTGCGGGTGGGGTCGTCCGCCGCGGCGGAGAGGTCGGCTCCGTCTGCCGTGAGCACCCGCGCGCCGGCTGCTGTGAATTGGCTGAGGATCACCTCACTCACCATGAGATCACGCGCCAGCCTGTCGGCCCGCTCCACCAGGACCACTTTCACGCCGTTGGACTCGATGCGGTCCAGGAGCGCGGCGAGACCTGGACGGGCCGCCAGTTCTTTGGTCCCGCTCACGCCTTCGTCGCGGAACTCCTCGAGGAGGTCAAACCCGGCCGTCTTCGCAAATCGTCGGATCGCCTCGCGCTGGCGGTCGAATCCATCCCCGTCGACCTGCCCTTTTCCGCTCACGCGCACATAACTAACTGCTGGTGTTCTCATGGGTTGGTGTCCTAAGTGTCTGTCTATTCTACAGAATTAACGGACAGATTAAGCTCCCCAACGCGGATCTCGACGGGTGGTCGCCGCGGTAACGACGACTGCACCTCGCGGCCGCTGCGGGTCGGCTCGCCCGCAGACTGTTGGGCATGCAGCACCCCCAACTGCTCATCGAGCCCGACGCGCTCTTGCTGTCGGCGGACGTGGCGCGCGTGTGTGCGGTCACTCCGGAAGCCGTGCGGAAGTGGTCGCGCTCCGGTCGCCTGCTGTCGGTGCGGACCATCGGAGGCACGCGTCTGTTCCGTGGGAGTGACGTGCTGCGGCTGTGTGAGGCGCGCCATGCGCAGGCGGCCACGCGATGAGCGGCGCCGGACGCGAGCGATCTCAGGGCCAGGATTTCGGGTTTGGCCCCCCTGGGTGGAGCAAGGGCCGCCCATCTGGGAGACGCGTGTGCTGATCGGCGTGGTCAACGAGATGGGTCCAGGCCGTAGACCGGCGGTCTGCGAGAGGAGCGAGGCGCGATGGCACAGAAGGGTGACTGGTGGGGCACGCAAAGTGAGAAGACGGTATTGCCGTCGGACTTGCACCCTGGCGATCCGCAGTACAACGAGCGCCAGAAGGAGTTCGAGTCCACCGTCAACTGGCAGCACATTGAGGATTCGCTCAAGGCTGAGGCCGAGAAGCGCGGGGTCACGTATGACCGGTCCGACCTTGCGGGGATCCAGCGGAATGCGGGGTATGACCAGGCGCACCTCGGCGATGCAGGGCTGTACAACAGTCAACTGCAGCGGTACTACGAGAATGCGCTGGGGAACTATGACCAGCGCGCCAACAACACCACGCACGAGGGCAGTAATGATGGTGGGGGCGGCAGTTCGGTTGCGCAGCAGTGGAACAGCAGCGAGGGGGGTGGCCGCGCCGATGACTTCTACGCGCAGTTGCTGGCGCGCTCGCAGCAGTCGCTGAACGTCGATCGCAACGACCCCAATATCCGCGCGTCGGCGGATGCCTATCGCGCCAGTGCCGATCGGGCGGGTCGTGAACACGTCAACGACATGGCCGAGTCGATGGGCCCCGGCGCCAACATCCTCGGGGAACAGCGACTCACGGCGGAACGGGTGGGCCAGCAGACCGGCGCGTTCGAAGCGGAACTGATGTTGCGCGAGAAGACGGCGCGTCGGGACGAGGTCGCGCAAGCGTTGCAACTGATGGCGGGACGACTGACGACCGATCAGACGCTGGCGCTCCAAAAGGAGCTGGCGTATCTCGACGCGGAGCTGCGGCGGGAAGGCTATGACGTGAGTCGCTACGGGATGGACCTCAACTTCGATATGGGTCTGCGCGACCTGGCTGTGCAAGTGGCCGCGTTGAGCCGGCCCTAGGAGCCTGCGATGGCCACAGTCACCCCCACACGCAAAACGGCACAAGCGGAGGTGGATCGCTGGAACGCGCAGATGCGCGCGTCGAAGCCCTATCAGGACTTCATGCGCTCAATTGGCAACGACGGCTCGGGCCGCGTGACGCTCTCGCGCGAACAGCAAGCCGCGTTCGAGAAGCATCTCGCGCAGAACGGGATTCAGATCCCCAGTGGGATGCACATCGATCAGGGCGGGAACCTGAATCAGAAGAACTCGCTCGTGAAGAACGTCGCCAAGGGGGCCGCGATTGGCGGCGCCGTGCTCACGGGTGCCGGGGCGTTCGGCGTCGGTCCCATGGCGGGCGTGTTCGGTGGCGGTGCGACCACGGCTGGCGGCGTCGGTACCGTCTCGGGGGTGGTCCCGGGCGGCGTGGCGCCCACCGTCGCAGGCACCGCGGCAGGTGCGGGTAGCGTCGGGGCAGGCACGGCCGCGGCGGGCGGATCGGGCGTGCTCGGGTGGCTCAAGAACGCCCGCGATGTGGCCGGAGGCGTTGGCGCTGGCCTGGGTGCGTCCGCGGCGGCTGATGCGCACAATCGCGGGGCCGCATTCAGCGGCCAACTCGATCTCGAGCGCCTACTGATGGAGCGCGATCAGCGCGGGTTTGATCGGCAGCTCTCCGCCGCGCAGGAAGGGCGCACGAGCGCGACGGATGCGTGGGACAAGCTGATGGCCGCCCAACGGCTCCTCAATCCCGCTCCGCTTCCCAACGTATCCCCCTATCAGGCACCACAGCGGCAGATCTCCGATGCGGAACGACGCGGGGCGGACGCGCTGACCGCGGAAGTCATGGCACGGCTGACGGGCGGCAATCCGATCTCCGCACCCGCGGAGCGTCCGATGTCGGTCGATCCGTCGCTCTTGCAACCGGGCAAGGCCGAGAAGGCCAAGGGCGTTGTTGCCCCGTTGCTCTCGTATTTCGGTCGTCCGCAGACCACGAGGTAAGCCATGGCTGGTCACTAGACGGTGACGTTCTTGGGAGCCGGCGGCGGCTTATTTTCGGCTCGCTGTCCGGTCCGTGGATCGGCCTTGGGTGCCCTAGCCTGAGGAGGCGACTTTGCCATATGGCGCCAGATTCCATGCGGAAAGCATGGGCCTGTCCTGGTTGGCCGCGCTGACAGGGATCGGATAGTCGAACCCGTGCTTGGACAACTGAGTACCCGACTCGGCGGCGTGGAGAAAGTAGCGGCGCGGGAGATGGCTTGAGATCTCATACGGACGTCACGCTTCCCGTCGTGCCGTCGCTTCCTCGCGAATTGCCTCCGCAACTTCGGTGACGTTCGAACCAAGAGCTTCAAAGCCGTGGCTGACGCTGGCATCGAGCGTGTCTCGCATATCGTCGATGCCGCGTGCTAACACAGAAAAAGCCTCGCCGAGGCGCCCGTTGAGAATGCTGAGCGTGTCGCTTAGCGTAGTAAAACCCTCTACCAGAATCTGATTGGTCCGTCGCATGTGGAAGATTTGCGTGAACTCGACGTCGCGCTGTGACTGACGGATGAGTCCATGCAGGACGCGAAGTGTGGCACTCGGGTCCGGCCAGTGCGTTGTCGGAACGAACTGGCTAGCGTCCACCTTGATGGAGCGAGAACCATCGACGATGCGCTGCACGCGGTTGCGTCCTCCCACGACCTCACCTTCCAAGCGTGCAAGGTTCGCAGTGGCGCTCTGGATGGCGTCCCAGAATGGATCGAAGAAGCGACCTCGAAATTCTCGTTCCGCAGTCTTGAGGTCTTCGTCGGCGACCGCCAGTAAGCGTTGGCTATTGGTGATCGCCGTCTCGATGTCGTGGCGTTGTTGGTAAAGCTCCCGTTCCGTGCGTGCGCGCGTGGCCGCCGCTTCCGCGGCTCGTGCGAGATCTGCCGCTTCCGCTGCCGCCCGTGCAGCGCGCTCGTCTGCGTGTTGCCGCATGGCAGCCGCGGCTCGGCGCTGCAACGGAGCGAGGGCGGCGCGCAGGAGCATGCCGGCGATAACAACCCCGATGGCTCCCGCGACAAAGGCGCCCGTGGGACTCAACGACCACAAGTACCCCAAGGCCGATACCGCTCCCATAAGCGCCCACACGCCGAGTGAGAAGGCGAGCATTCCTAGGGCGGCCGCAATGACACCGGGTGCGAATGCCGCCGAGATTGCCAACATTACGGCCCGCACGACGAACCGTAGAACGGCATCGTCTGTCCATTGGCCGTCCCACGCGACGGCGGCGAGTATCGCGGGAAGAGGGAAGGCCGTCTTGAGCAACGCGAGGTAGACCATCAAGACAAACGAGATGGCTAGATAGATCCACGCCGCGAACTCCCACTTGGAATCGCTCACGATGCCAGTACTTGCTGCACGTCGGTGACAGCCAAGAGTAGACCAGTCACGAGGCGGCCACTCGTGCGAAACACGGCGACACTGCGTTCTGCATGCGATCGACCGTCACGTGTGCCGGCAAGCATACCCTGCTTGCTGGCGCAGACCTGAGGCTGACCACGCCGCTACATCTTGGGCCTTGATCCCGCCAGCCAGACGGCTCTATTGTCATGGCGAATGCATGGCGAAATCATCGCGCAGGCACTACGGGGACGGGAATCGTCAAGTCTTCTACGACGCGATTCGCGTCATGCGAGAGGCCTGCATCACGGTCTGTCGTACGGCACCGATCAATGGGCTCGACTACCGCACCGCGGCCGAACTACTGACTTCTGTCGACAGGGCGGTCGAAGTACTGACGGGAGATCGCCGCGCGCTCTGGCGTCAACCGCACAGCAACAGTTTCACGGCGGCACGGGAAACGCCGTTGCGCCCGGTGGAGACGGATAAAGAGCAATCGTGAACGGCCGTGGTGGGACAAGGACACCAAGGACGCGCGGGATCGGCGGATCTTCGACTTGTGGTTAGCGTGCTGGACGAACGCGGATATTGCGAAAGAGGTTGGTCTAACCGAGGAAGGCGTCAGGCAGATTACCCAAGAACTGGCAGACCTGCCGAAACTTGGGAAACCCGACCGCGCCGCGGCTGAGCACGCCATCGACTTCGACGTGCCGATCTACAACATTTGGAAACAGCAGGAGAAGTCCGCAGGCTCCAGCCACTTCGGGAACTCCCAAAGCCGATGGGTCGAGCGCACCAGTTAGCGATCGCCGCTCTCGAACCATTCGATTGTTACGCTCGTGCCGCGAAGGTATCGCTCCGCGGCGCAGAACGTCGAGCCGATGGCCTCGTACCCGCCGATTGTGTTCGAGCTGTCCATGCTTTGCGTCATGGTGGCGACGTCCCAGGTATAGAGGTCGAATTCGTCTACATCACGCAGATGTACGCTGAACTTTGACACGCTCGCTCTTCCAGCCATCATCAAGCCTCGAGCGATCACGTCCTCACGCGACTGTGAAGCGCCGAACGTGACGGGGCCGACTCGAAGCACGGTGAGAGTTCTAGGCAGCGCGGTGCTCCCGTTACCAAGAGGTATGAGCTGAGAGTCCAACCAGGTTGGCAGTTGGGTTGGCGGCACCTTCACTGGAGACAGGGTCAGTCGATAGTCGAGCGACGACTCTTTGCATCGCGTCGCGACCACGGCAACCAATGGACCATCGCGCAGGGGGAGTTCGTCCTCGGGCCACGTGCGAAGGGGGGCCGAGCGAGCTTCCAGGCTCGCCGAGCGACGCTGTTCGAAGAGAAGATAGCCAGCGACTCCGAGCACGAGAGCCATGAACAGCACCCCGACCACCTTCAGCGAAGTGTTGAGGACGCGTATCAACAGGCTTCGTCTAGCGGGGCTCGAATCGCCTACTGTGTTGGATCTATCCACGTGATCACATCCTCGTCACGCCGCTCGCGGCCGCGCTTCCGTGTTGCTCAGATGCCATGACGCCGGCCAGCGCGAGTTCTCCTCACGCCGCGAGTGGGTCCCCTCTCTGTCACTTTCGCCCTTTAGTCAATCGGCACGGTGTGACCAATCCTTAGGCAAGGAAGGCTGAATCTGTTCAACGGGATCACAATGCTCCCATTGAATCGAACAGGCTTGACTCTAAATAGAATCTACGTAGAATATGGCTGTCGCATGTCACCGAAGCGGTACTACACGTTCATGATCGAGCAGGAGCTGATTGACGCGCTGAAGGCCGGTAAGGACGTAACCGGCCTATCAGAGGGCGGGCAGATTCGGCAGGCCCTGAAAGCGTGGTTCGCGAAGCAGGAGATTCCGGTGAAGGCGACGACCAAGAAGACGGAGCGCAAGCGGGTAGCAGCCCGCAAGCGCTCCTAAACACGTTCCAACCGTCTATGTGCCGGTCGAGACGAGCCTACTCGTAGTGTAGCCCGCCGATCGGTTCTCTCTAGGAGAACCGCCAATGAGTAAGACCACGCGTAAGCGCCAACCTGTCCCGTTGCCCATCGGCCTGCAGATCATCGGCCGGTTTGTTCTCCCGGCAGATGCCATCCCAGAGGCGTACGACCGTTACATGCAGCAGGCGCACGACCTGGCAACACGCATGATCGTTCACGGGGAGGACATCAAACATCCGTCAGGGTATTCCGTGGAGATGGTCGACGCCTCGGAGCGGTTGGCGTTCCACAAGGATTGGTCGACCGAGGAATACGACGAGGATCGGCACCATGCTCGACAGGAGGCGTTCTGGTTCGGCATGGCATCGGCGTTCCTGTTGCTGCAGGAGTTCCACGGCAAAGGCGGTGCGCGATGAACGCCAAGAACCTGCCTCTCCTGGCCTGGGCGATTGCACGCGCGCTCGATCCCGAAGCCGATGACGTCGATCCAGCCTTCGAACGGGCGTACGCGGTGACGCTGCAACAGCTCCGTCACGACGGTAGCGATCGGAAATGGATCCTCATCGACGAGGACATCGACCGGGAACTCGCGCGGTTGTCGGACACCCCGCATACCGACCACGAAATGCAGCTGATTCGCGCCTTCATGGACGTGGGCGGCGGTGAGGCGTACACAACGGCCAAGGTCACGATTGGCAACGCGGGATTCTGGACGGGCGTCGGCGTGGCCTGCGCCATGCTGCTGGAACGGAAGGGCGGTGGCCGATGACACGCCAGACGACGAAGGTATCGGCGTATGACCGCAGGACGTTCGCCCTGCTCCTGACGTTGCTGCCACAGAGCCGTCGGTGCATCGGGCGGATCGTGCGACTCGCGGCAGGGAAGGTGGCGCGATGAGGAAGGACGACCGACGGCGGGCACCCGCGTCCACGTCGCAGCTAGGGCGGCGTCGAATGTTCTTCAGTACTGACGAAAGCGACATCTGGCTCTTGGCTCGACTGGCGCGCACCCTGTCGACCGAGCGACGCCGCCCTAGCTGCGACGTGG
>JAKFYA010000259.1 GCA_021731095.1 Acidobacteriota bacterium
CTTCAGTGGCACGCCGCTGGTCGCCCCCGAGCACCCGTGGCACGACGATGACCCCGAAGATGATGGATTCTGGGGCGCCTCCATCCACTGGAACCGCTCCATTGAGCAGTATGTGATGCTCCTGAACCGCGTCGCCGACGACGCCTTTTCCCAGCAGGGCATCTACATCGCCTTCAACCGCGACCTGGCCAACCCCGAGGGCTGGTCACCGCCGACCCTGCTCCTCAAGGGGGGCAACTGGTATCCACAGGTGCTGGGCTTTGAGGTCGGGAGTGGCACCGACAAGGATGCCGGCGCACAGGCCCGGTTCTTCATGGGCGGCGAGTCGCGGTACGTCATCTCGTTCACGCTCAAGTAGCCCGGGGCCCTGCGGTAGAATTCCGAGTCCCGTGCTCACGCGATTCCGCCCCCTTCTGACGGCGCTGCTGGCACTTCTGGCCTCGGTCGGCATACTGGCGGCCGAACGCCCACCCGTGCGCACGCCCACGCGCCGCCCGGCGGCCACGCGCGCTGCGGGTGCGCCGACCACCCGGCGGCCTGCCGCCAAGCGCACGGCTGCCAGGCGCACCACTGCAAAGCGCGCGGTTGCAAAGCGGGCAGTTGCAAAGCGGGCCCCCACCAGAAAGCGGGCGGTCCGGAAAGCCGGCAGGAAACGAGGCGCCACCACCGCTCGACGAGCCAGGCGCCCGATTCCCATCCGCCATCTGGCCAACCTCCCTGTGGTGGAAGAACGGGCGGCCATGCGCCAGGGCTGTCTCGACCCGACCATGCCGGGGTCCCTGGCGGCCCATCTCGGCGTGGCAGGGGCCACCATCGAAGAACTGCTGACCTCGGGAGATGTCCCGCTGGGCCGCACCAGCGCCTGCGTCCCCTATGTGCTGGTCAGCGGGGGCGAGCATGGCACCGCATCGGTCAGCCTCCATCCGGCCGCGCCGCACCCGCTGTCTCCGGTCGCTGCGGCAGCGACACTCACGCCACTCGAGAGGCCACTTCCGAACTGCGGCGCCACACGGCGCACGCTGGAACTGCCCCTGCGCGCTGTCCTCGATCCGGATCTGTCGACCGACATCCCTGATCATGTGCGCTGGCAGTTGGAGGTGCTGGTCCCGGTGATGGTCGTGGGTCTGGATGCCGGCAGCGAAGCCCAGGGAGACGCCCTCATCCGGCTGGTCCTCGAACAGGACACCACGTCGCAGGCAGAGCACCTCCAGAGTCTCGAGGTCCTGGAGGCCGAGAGCCGCCGGCGCGTGGACGGCGTCTGGTGGCTGGAACGGGCGGACGGACCCGGCATGCTGTTCGGACTGCATGGCACCGACTACGAGCGGGTGCTGTGGCAGTCACCGGTGCACTACTCCCGGTTCGCGCGGGGCATCAAGCCGGCCGCCACGGTCACGCGCACGATCGCCGTCCGTCGCGGCAAGACCTCGACCCGGCGCACCGTGGTGAGGACCGTGAAGCCGAAGGGCTACCACCTGGGCGTGGACCTGGTGGCAGCCAAAGGCGAAGAGGTGCATGCCGTCGCGAATGCCCGGGTGTCCTTTGCCGGGCGCCGCCGCGGCTTCGGGAATCTGGTCGTGCTGGACCACGGCGAAGGCTATCAGACCTACTACGCCCACCTCTCCGCCATTCGCGAGGGCGTGACCGCAGGTGCCGCCATCGCCCGTGGCCAGATCGTCGGCCTGGTGGGCTCGACGGGCCACTCGACAGGGCCGCACCTCCACTTCGAGGTGCATCGGGGTGACGCCTTCATCGACCCGTTCGATGCGTCGCGCGAGCCAGACATCTGGACGCTCAACACACCCGAGCAGGAGTGGCTGGCCCAGCAGGCGCTGCTCGGCGGGCACACGCCGGTCGAGCAGGTGCCCAGCCGCGGTCTGTCGCTGGTGTTCGAGCGCGGCAATCCTGCGGTCCGTACCGATGCCTGGTCGCCACATCCGTTCGGGTGCGTTCCGGTGGCGACGTCGTCCGACCGCGTCTCCATGCGCGTGGTGGGTCCGCAACCCTGATCACGTCCCGCCCGGGCGCTCCTACTTGAGCTCCAGGTCGTACACGTGGATCAGGGGCAGGCCGCCCTCCACGAATCCCTGCGCCACGAACAGACGTCCCGTCTCGGGGTCGTAGGTCGCACCCGTGATGCTGGAGGCCCAGGACTCGGCGGGGAACTCCATCTGCCACACGGCATAGGGCCGTACGCTCCAGGGCTGCCGGTCCCGGCGTTTCACCTGGACCAGCTCGGACGCGTCATACGCCCACACCTGGTACACGTAGGGATAGGCGTGTACGCCCTTGTCCTCATACATCGGGTCCTTGCACTCGGCGCCGGTGCCATAGCAGAACCGTCCCATTCCCTGGCGCCCGAAGAACAGCACGCTGCGCGTCCCCTCGGGAAACACCACGCCGGTAATCTTGGTCGACCCGTTGTAGACGGGACTGGTGTCTCCCCAGTTGCCGAGCGTCGGGTTCGATTCGGGGTAGTAGACCAGAGGCGTGGCCGGAATGGGGTTCTTCACACCCACGTGGGCCGGGTCGAAGCCGAAGAGTGATGGCCCGAACGACGTGCGGCTGACGATGGCGATGCAGCACTGACCTGTGACGGCCGGCGCGCCGATGGCGGCCTGCCAGGCCTTCGGAACCGGGGCCATGTAGCCGGAGACCAGACCTGCCATGGGTGCCGCGACGCGGAACGGACCGCGGGTCTCGCTGGACCGGGCGAGGTTCTGTCCTGCCACGAAGTGCGAGAGCGTCTGCCGCCCACCGCCGTCGTAGTACGCGTAGTCGGACACCACCAGGGTGCCGTTCCAGGGCAACAGTCCACCCACCTTGATCGGATTCGGGTCTCCCGGGTTCACCTGCGCCGAACGGCCACCGGTCGGGTCGGCGAACGGCTGCAGCACGCGCGCGACGGGATAGCCGTCCAGTGTGGCCGCGCGGCGCAGCTCGGGAATGGCCACCTCAGCCACCATCTGCTGCCAGTCGTGGCCCACGACGAAGAGCGAGTCGTGGTCGGGATTGAACGCGATGGGACCGTTGTAGCCAAACGACGAGGCCCCGACAGGGCCCGTTGGCAGCCGGAAGGCACCACGCCACCGGAGCGCGCTCTTCTGCACCAGCGGCAGGTCCCGCGCATCCTTGACCACCACCGGCAAGGCCTGCGAGGTGGACCTGATGCCACGGGCACTGAGCGCCACGGCCACGAGGGTGTAGTGACCGGCAGGCACATCAGCCCAGGTCACGGTGAACGGCCAGTCACGCGACGACCCGACGCGACTGGCGTTGACATAGAAGTCGACCTGCACCGTGTTGCCCGGTACGGCCGCGGTGAGCGCGACCTCGGCCGGCGCCACATACGCCGTGTCGCGGTCGGGTTCGGTGAACGCCACCGCCGTGCGGCTCTCGCCTCGGCCAGGTTCAGCAGGCGTGGGCGCCGCAGACGCGTCCGTGCGGGGCACCGGCGCAACGAGGCCACCAAGCACGAGCAGCACGACAGCGCCGAGACCTGCCACACGGGTGCGTGGCAGGCCTCGGCGCGGAAGAGGATGATTCGGATTGACCATGGGCGCCTTCACTCTGCATCGCCCACGTGGAGCGGTCTGTCCTGTTCGGGACAACGCCGCCGTCTCTGCGACGCGTCAGGGCGCGATGTCGAGCGCGTAGACGTGGACCACCGGTCTCGAGCCGTCCACAAAGCCCTGCGACAGGAAGAGTCGGCCGGTCACGCTGTCATAGGTCGCGCCGGTGATGCTGGTGCTCCAGGCGGCCGTCGGGAACTCGAGCTGCCAGATGGCGTACGGCCTCACGCTCCAGGGCAGTCGCGCACCATTCTTCACGTCGACCAGCTCGGCCGCGTCGTAGGCCCAGACCTGATAGACGTAAGGGTAGGCGTGCACGCCCTTGTCTTCGGACGTGGGGTCGGCGCACTCCGCGCCGGTGCCGTAACAGAAGGTGCCCAGGCCGTGACGACCGAAGAACAGCACGCTGCGGGTGCCCTCCGGAAACACGACACCGGTAATCTTCGACGACCCGTTGTAGGTCGCGCTGGTGTTGCCCCAGGGTCCGAGCGTCGCATTCGCTTCCGGGTAATAGACGAGCGGTCTGGCCGGAATCGGCGCCACCGTGCCCACGTCAGCAGGGTTGAAGGCAAAGAGCGCCGGCCCGGACGAGGTTCTGCCGACAATCGCGATGCAGCACTGTCCTGTAAGCGCCGTGGCGCCCATCGCGCCTTGCCACGCGGTGGGAATGGTCCCCATGTAGCCGGACACGTAGCCGGCCAGCGGCGACGTCACCTGGAACGGCCCCTGCGCGTCGTTCGTGCGCGACAGGTCTGGTGTGGACACGAAGTGCGACAGCGTCTGACGACCGCCGCCGTCGTAGTAGGCATACTCAGAGGTAATCAGCTTGCCCTGATAGGGCAGCAGGCCGCCGACCTTGATCGGATTCGGATCTCCGGGATTGACCTGGCTGGCCTTGCCATCGATCGGGTCGGCAAAGGGCTGCAGCACACTGGCCACCGCCAGGTCCGCCACCGAGCCACTGGTGCGCAGTTCGGGAATGCTCACTTCGCCCACGAACTGTTGCCAATCGTGGCCCACCATGAAGAGCGAGTTGTGTCCGGGGTTGAACGCAATGGGACCGTTGTAGCCGAAGCTCGACCCGCCAAAGGTGCCAGCCGGCAGGCGGAACGCGCCGAGGCGACGGAACGCGCTCTTCTGCACCAGGGGCAGGTTGCGGATGCCTTTCACCACCACGGCCACTGGGCCAGACGACGCGGCATTGCCACGGTAGTCGAGCGCCACGGCCGTCAGGGTGTAGCTGCCGGCCGGCACGGCGGACCACTTCAGCGTGAAGGGCCAGTTGCGGGTGGAGCCGACCTTCGTGCCGTTGGCGTAGAAGTCCACCTGGACCGTATTCCCGGGCGCGGCTGCCACCGCGGTGATGGCGGCGGGCTCGAGATACTGCGTATTGGCGACGGGCGCGGTGAGCGTGACGCCGGCGACATCGGCTGTGATGGCCGTGACCGGCTGGCGTCCGCTCACACCAAAGGCTGAACTGACCTGGGCGTCAGCGCGTGAGGCCGAACCAAGAAATGCACTGGTAAGGATGATGAAGAGCAGCGCGTGGCCGGCGTGCGCCATCTGGCGCGTGGCAGAGGGTTCACGAATCTGATAGGTGCATGGGGTATTGGTCATACCCACCACAGAGCACGAACCGGACCGCGCGGAATTGCTGGCCTTTTCCCCATGCAATACCGGATGAGACACATGGGTGACCTGAATCGCACACCACAAAACCGGTAGTGTGACTTACGCTACCGTGTGGGTGGTGTGGGCGTCAGCGTGCTGTGAGCGTGTGTGGTTCGGGTCTGGTGTGGGCCTGAGCTACCGAACCGGCACCCACTTCTGCAGGCAGCCCCCTGAGCGGCTGGCCGGACACCCGGCGGTGAGTCCGGCGTAGATGGTGCCCTTCTCGTCGACGGCCATGCCTTCGGGGTTGGTCCCATCAATGAACCCGCGAACGCTCCCGTCCTTCGCGCTGCCCAGCCAGATGCCCTGCTTCCAGCCGATGTTGCGGTAGGCCGGCGCGGCTCCCTCGATGGACTCCTTCGGTCCACCCAGCTTGAGTCCGCCAGACTCCGAGTCGGCCACGAACATCCGGTCGTCCTTCAGAATCCAGACGCCACTGGGACGGCCGAAATGGCGCCACGAGTCCAGGTAGTGCATGTCTCGGTCGAAGATCTGCAGACGGTTGTTCGAGCGATCCGCCACGAACAGCCGGCCCTGTGAGTCCAGCGCCAGGCCGTGCGGTCCCATGAACTCGCCAGGCCCTGTGCCGAGCTTGCCGTAGTCGCGGACGTACTGCCCGTCCTTCGTGTAGCGGACCAGTCGGTCGCCATCCTGCGGCGCATAGGACGGGCGCGGCCAGTGACCGTCAGCGAAGAGCATGTCGCCATTCGCCAGCTGGATGCAGGCGGTCGGACCGAGAAAGGTGTCGGGCCCCGACTGCGAGACGCCCTTCTTGCCGAGCGTCAACAGCACCTTCCCCTCGGGGCTGAACTTGAAGACCTGGAAGCCACGCCCCTTCTCCGCCGGATTGTCACCGGACGGACCGCTGTCTCCCGCCCAGACGTTGCCATCGCTGTCGCGGCAGAAACCGTGCGAATGCACGAACTGCTTCGGCTCGCCGAAGGACTGCACGATCTTCCCGGCGGCATTGAAGTGGATGATCGTCGGCTCGCCGCGGAAGAGCATCCAGACCCCACCTTTGTTGTCGGGCAGGAACGCCGTGGTCCCAGCCCACTTCATGCCAGGGTCAAGCGTGGGCCACCCGATAACCAGTCGATAGGGATTCGGCAGCAGGTTCCGTCCGGGGTCTACCCGCGCGCCTCCGTCAGGCGCCATCCCGGTGTAGGGGCCCGCCGGGTTGGTCGGCGACGGTGGACGCACCTGCGCGGGCGCCTGTCGGGCCACAGCCTGCACGCCTCCCAGCAGCGCCAGCCCCAGCGCGGCCACACCACACACGTGCATCCGGTTCATGCGTCCTCCAGGCGTCGCCCGGCCTGGGCCGTGCGCGTGATGACCTTGTCTATATCCTGAGCCCCGACGGCCAGCAGGTTCTGCACCGTGCCATCCGCGCCGATCGCCACGGCCGCGGGCGTCGTGGTGCAGTCGAACTGCTCGGCGACCTCGTATTCCTGCTGCAGCAACACGACAACACGTCCGGGGTCTGGCAACTTCTCGACGTTCTGCGCCACCGTCCCTCGGCTGACGAGCACCAGGCGCAACGCATCACCAGCCGTCTCGGCCAGCGCGGGCAGCTTCGGCACCAGGAACTGGCACGAGTGGCAGTTGGGGCTGGAAAAGAGCAAGACGAGCGGCGTGCCCCCAGCCTGCAACGAGGCCAGGGAGTGCCGGGTACCGGCGAGGTCCGGCAGGTCGAAGGCCGGCGCGGGCGTGCCAGCCGGCAGGCCGATGCCCGTGAGTGTCCGGCCGAGGGCGTCCCGCCGTGGCGGCACCGGTGCGGCCGGCGCCCGGCGCGGAGCCGATGGAGCCGTGGCGGCGGTGGCTGAAGCGGCGGCAGCCGATGTACCCGATTCGACGGCGGTGCCCTCAGCCTCATCGACGTCCGCTTCCGAGGGGGACTCTGGCGGCCGGACGATGGCACCGATGACCAGCAGCGCAAAGAGCGCCCCCACCACGACGACCGAACGCCGATAGGGTTCCAGACTCAGGAAGAATGCCCAGAGGTCTGCCGTGCCAGGTGGCGGACCCGCCGCCACGAGTCCGGCCGCGCACGCAGCCAGCAGGGCGTTCCGCAGCAGGGTGCGCCCGCTGATCGGCACGGCATGGAGCTGGCCGAAGCAGTTGCAGGCAGGCTGGTGGCCACGCAGCAGGTTGGCCGCGATGCCGACCGAGAACAGGGCGAGCAGCCCGAGCGCCCCACAGGCAGCGTACCAGGCCGTGGGCGCCAGCAGCAGTCCCACTGTCGTCACCAGTTCCGCCAGCGGCAACGCCAGCGCCAGTGGCGCCAGGAACCACTTCACGCCGAACGCGCGCAGGGTGTGCACGACCGACGCGGGACTCGACAGCTTGGCCAGTCCGGCCACGAGAAACACCCCAGCCAGCAGCAGCCGAAGCGAGAACCAGAGAAATGGCGTAGCCGTCGCGGTGAGCATGCAGGACCGAGCGCAGCGGACAGCTTAGCCGATTCCCGCACCCTATGACTTTTTGGTGACAGGGCCACAGGAGTGGCGCCGAACGGCCGATAATTCCGGGTATGGCGAATCCTTCGCGCCGGACCTTCCTGAAGGCCGCCGGCACCACGTCCGCCCTGCTGTCCCTGCATCCCGGGGCGACTCCCTGGCTGTCCGCCGCCGACGGTGACATCTCCGTGGTGGCCACCGCGCGAATCCAGATGCTGCGCGTGCTGGGCCGCACGCTGCCGCAGAACGTCCTCAAGCTCTTCCGCGTGCTGGCCGACACGGTGAACAACCGCCTGTATGTCGCAGGCATTCTCACGCAGCATGTGGGTGTGTTCGACGGCACGACCCACGAGGTGCTCGGCCTGGTGGACACCGGGATCGTCAGCAACTCCTACAAGTACCTGCGGCTCGATACGACGGCGAATCGCCTCTATGTCCACGACGGCCTGAACAACACCCTCAGTTCCGTCAATCTCACGACAGGTCAGCTGACAGGGCCGGTGGCCGTCCCGGCTCTGACATGGGACATCCTGCCGGACGCGGCGCGCGGGTTGCTCTACATGCTCACACCGGAGGCGCCCTGCTTCCGCATCCTTGACGGTGCCACGCTGGGCACGGTGGCCACCAGCACGGCGATGGGCTCCACCGTCACCGCCATGCTCCACGACCGCGCGACGGACGCCCTGTGGGTCATGGATCAGAGCCCGGGCACCGGGCGCCTCTACCAGTACAGCCTTGCCAGCCGCGCAGTGACCAACACCATCACCTTCACCCTGACGGGCAGCCAGCGTGCGTCAGCCGTTGCCGGACGGACGGCAACTGGCGCGTTCTGGGTGTATGTGCAGGGCCGCGGCATCCTGCGGATCTCGACGGCCGGCCGCATCGAAGAGACCCTTGCGCTCCCGGCGCTTGAGTTCCAGGACATGGTGTACGACGAGACGGGCGGTCTGCTGTGGGTGCTCTTCCGCAACGGCGTGGCCGAGGGCGAGGTGGCCGGCCGAGGCGCACGGCTGTGGCGCCACGACGGCCGCACGTGGGCCGAGACCAGCGCCTTCGGCAACAAACCGCATGCGCTCTGCCTCAACAGCGCCACGGGGCGCCTCTACTGTCCGTCCGGCGACGACTCCGCCGTGTTTCACGCCGGCCGCACCAGCGGCACGATGGAGTCATGGCGCATCGGCGACAGTGTGGAGCCCACGGTGCCGACCGCCGGCGGGCCGCTCTTCATCGGCAGCCGCCTCGGCGGCAGTTACATCACGGCGTACACACCAGAGACCGGAGGCGCGGAGACCTTTACCGCCGGCACCTGGCCCATCGGCATCGCCGCCGACCCCGCAGGACGCTATCTGGTCGTTCTCAATGCGTGGGACAGCACCGTCTCGGTGTTCGACCTCCCGTCGCGGCGGGTGCTGGCCACCAGAAGCCTGGGCATCGCGCGCGGCACCACAGACCGGTTGCCCGACCTGGCCGTGGACTTCACACGCGGCTTCGCCTATGCCGCCTATCCGGAATTCGGCACGGTGGCCGTGGTGGACTGGGTGAACGGACGGACGTTGACGCCACTCACCGTCACCGGCTTCACGACGGGGGACACCGGTGGCGGGCCCAACCAGTTGCAGGTGGCCCTCAGTGAATCGGCGGGCCGGTTGCTGGTGTTCGCTCCGTCACTGCGGCGGCTGGAGACCTACGACATCACGGGCGCCCAGCCCTCGCGTATCACCTCCACCACGACCGCCATGCCCACGGGCAGCGAAGGTACGGCCTGGAAGAAGCTGTTCGTGGATGCGCCTCGCGAGCGCGCGTTCGTCGGCCGGGACGCGTACGACGTGCGAACAGGACGTGCCATCGGCACACGTGTGGCGGCTGGCGATCGGGTCTTTGCCAGTGATGATGCCCGCGGGGTCTATTGGACCTCGTCGGTGACGGATGACGTCCTGTCGGTCCACACCGTCAGCCGCTCGTCGCTGGCCGTGGTGGACAGCCAGACACTGGGCAACGGCAACCGCGTCGGTCTCGACACGGTCTTCGATGCGTCGCGCAACCTGCTCTACGTGACCAATCTTCCTGCGGCTGAACTCGAGGCCTATCAGATTGGATGAAGACCGGTGCCGGGAGCCGCCACGGGCTCCCGACACCAGGTGCGACTAGTCGAGCGATTCGAGCTTGATGAGACGCGCGTTGCGCTCGTTGGCCATCCACAGGACCTTCTTGTTCGTCGGGTCGATGGTGGCCTGCTTCACGTCGAAGTCCTGCGTCGGCATGAGGTAGCCGATCACTTCGCCGGTCTTCGGGTCGAGGCGGAACACGCGGTCTGCCGCGCCGGCCGGCGAGTAGACGCGCCCCTTGGCGTCCGGCACGCTGGCGGTGTAGTTGCCCGACCACTTGATGCCCGAGGCCCACTCCGTGATCTTCGAGGTCTTCACATCGAACATCGCGATCTTGTCTCCCGTGTACTCGGCAAACCAGAAGCGGTCCTGATCGTCCATCTTGCCGCGGCGCGGCTCGGTGAACGCGGTCGGGGTCTTGTGCCACTTCACCTCCTTCGTGCCAGCCATCACCTGCACGATGTAGCTGCCGCCGAAGTCGGTGATGTACCAGTTGCCCTTCGAGTCCATCGCGGGCTCGTAGCCGAAGTGCATGCCGGCCGGCTTCTTCGGGTCGTTCATGTA
>JAKFYA010000046.1 GCA_021731095.1 Acidobacteriota bacterium
CTGCACGGTGGCACGGGGAGCGGTGGTCGGGGCTGACGCGGCCGTATTGGCAAAAGTACCGACCGTGACCGCCGGTTTGGGGAGCGGCGGGGGCGGAGTCTTGGGAACCGGCGGTGGCTCTGGCACGGCGGGCGCCGGTGCCTTCTCTTCAACCGGAACGGGCGCGGGCGCGGGCAACAGCACCGTGTCGAGTCTGTCGGGGAGTTCCAGCGGTTTCACCGGCGCGGGTGCCGGACCATCGAGAGACAACTCCACAGGAGGATGCGGAGGCGCAAAGGCCATGAACGTCACTGACGCCGGGGCATCCACGTTCGGCGAGAAGACCTGCCTGGCCCCAACAATGGCGAGCGTTCCCAGCGCCAGCCCATGCAGGAGGAGGCTGACGGCGATGGCCGCTGGTGAGCGGCGGGCGACTGGAGGCGGAGCAAACAGGTCGTTCACCGGATTGGAGCCACATTTTATCCGGTTTTGCCCCCAGAGACCGTGAACCGGTTGCCTCGCCGGCTCCGATCTGATATCCGTGACTCGATGCAACCAACCATTGAGTGGACCAACGACACCGTCGTCATGATTGACCAGCGCAAGTTGCCGGTTCGGGAAATTTACGTCAGGTGTCGGACGGCGTCCGAAGTGGCGCGAGCCATCCGGAGCATGGTGATTCGAGGGGCCCCGGCCATTGGGGTGGCGGCCGCGATGGGAATTGCCCTGGGGATGAGACGGAGCCGGGCGACGGGGACCAAGCAGTTTGCCACCGAGTTCCAGAAGACCTGTGAGTTGCTGGCTGCGACGCGGCCAACCGCCGTCAATCTGTTCTGGGCCATTGAGCGCATGAAGCAGGTCTTCGCGGCAACGGCCGCAGCCGGGGCCTCGGTGGACGACCTGCGGGAACGCCTGACCGTGGAGGCCCACGCCATTCACGACGAAGACGTGGCGAGTTGCCGGGCAATGGGAGCGTTTGGCGCGGCGCTGGTTCCTCAGAACGCGAGAATACTGACCCACTGCAATGCGGGCGCGCTGGCCACTGCCGGATACGGCACGGCGCTCGGCGTCATTCGCGGCGCGGTGGAGGCCGGCAAGAAGGTGACGGTCTTGGCCGATGAGACGCGTCCATTCCTGCAGGGCGCCAGACTGACCGCCTGGGAACTGGTGAAGGACGGCATCGACACCACGGTCATCACGGACAACATGGCCGGCGCGATGATGCGCCTCGGGCATGTCGATCTGGTGGTGGTCGGCGCCGACCGCATCGCGGCCAATGGCGATGTGGCCAACAAGATCGGGACCTACAGCGTGGCCGTGCTGGCCCGCGAGCACGGCATCCCGTTCTATGTGGCCGCGCCAATCTCCACTATCGACCTGGCGACGCCAGACGGAAGCCGCATTCCAATCGAGGAGCGTCCGGATCGAGAGGTGACCCATGTGGGAACATCCCGGCTGACGCCGACCGGTGCGCACGTTCGCAACCCTGCCTTTGATGTGACTCCCAGCCGGTACGTGACAGCCATCATTACCGAGCGGGGTGTCGCACGTGCTCCATTTGAAGGGTCACTGTCAGCGCTGGTCCATGGCGGCCTGACGGTCACCGGTTCGTGACCGCAGGTACGGGGGGCCTGGTCACGATGCTCGGCATCGAGACCTCCTGCGACGAAACGGCGGCGGCGGTCGTGACCGAGACAGGTGACCCGGCACGGCCGTGGCGGGTGGTGTCGAGCGTGGTCGCCTCCCAGATGGATCTGCACCGCGAGTGGGGAGGCGTTGTGCCCGAGCTGGCCTCGCGTCAACACATTCGGGACATTTGTGGCGTGGTCGACGGAGCGCTGTCCGGAGCCGCGCTCAGGTTGAGCGACTGCGACGCCGTGGCTGTGACTCATGGGCCCGGACTGGTGGGTTCCCTGCTGGTCGGTGTGGCCTTCGCCAAGTCGCTGGCCTGGCATGCCGGCCGGCCCCTCGTGCCAGTCCATCACCTCGCCGGGCACATCGAATCGCTCGTGCTTGAGGGCGGAGAAATGCCGCTGCCAGCCGTGGTGCTCGTCGTGTCAGGCGGGCACACCAGTCTCTACCGCATCCCGTCGCGCGGTCGATATGAGCTGCTGGGCCGCACGCGCGATGACGCGGCGGGCGAGGCCTACGACAAGGTGGCGCGCCTTCTCGGCCTGGGATATCCGGGGGGGCCGGCCATCGACCGGCTGGCCCAGTCGGGAGATGACCGCGCGGTCGCACTGCCGCGGACCCGCCTGACCCATGCCGATCGGAACGCCAGAGACTTGCCAGGTCACCTGGATTTCAGCTTCAGCGGAGTGAAGACCGCCGTGTCCCGGTATGTCATCGGCCGGCGCACCGCTCTGGAACTCGGACCAGAGGAGGCGCTGCCAGATCGGGAGATCGCGGACATCTGCGCCAGCTTCCAGCGTGTCGTAGTGTCCAGCCTGCTGGATCGCGTGTTTGAGGCCGCAACGGGTGAAGGGGCCCGCAGTGTCGGGCTTGCGGGTGGTGTCTCCGCCAATGGACGCCTCAGGCGGGATGCGGCGTCCCGCGCGGCGGTTGCGGGCCTGCCGTGTTTCGTGCCGGGGGCCGCGTTGTCGACTGATAATGCCGCGATGATTGCTGCGGCGGGCCTGCGGCGCTTTGCTGAAGGCGTGCGTGCGGACTGGTCGTTGAACGCCGAGGCTTCGCTCAGGTTGTGAGGCGGCGGTCATGAGCGCGCGCGAGTATCCGCAACGTCCCATCGTTGGTGTCGGCGGCGTGATTGTTGATCAGGGCCGCGTCGTGCTGATTCGCCGACGCTACGAGCCGTTGGCCGGTCATTGGAGTTTGCCGGGGGGCTCACTCGAGGTTGGGGAGTCCCTTGCCGCCGGCGTGGCGAGGGAGATGCTGGAAGAGACCGGCCTCGAGGTGGAGGTGGGCGCGGTCGTCGAGGTCTTCGACCGGATCATGTACGACGACCAGCAACGGGTGCGCTTCCACTTTGTGCTCGTCGACTTTCTCTGTCGGCCTGTGGGCGGGGTGTTGCAGGCCGGTTCGGATGTGGACGCGGCCGTCTTCGCAACGCTTGACGAACTCCCGTCGTACGGGCTGACAGACAAGGCGACCTCGGTCATTCACATGGGTATGTCACTGGCGGAAAAGGGACGATGAGATGACCGCCGACCCGGGTCTGGTGGCCGAACTCGAGTCGGTGAGCGTGCGCTATGGCGAGGTGACGGCACTCTCCGGCGTCACGCTCAACCTGCACGCGGGCGCCACGGGTCTGCTCGGGCCCAACGGAGCCGGCAAGAGTACGCTGCTCCGGACGCTACTCGGACTGGTGCGGCCTGGCGAGGGCACCGTGCGAGTGCTGGGGCTCAACATGGCGGTGGACGCTCTTGAGGTGCGTGCACGCATCGGCTACATGCCTGAGCGTGACGCATTGATTGAAGGCGTCACCGCCGTGGAATTCGTCTCGCTCTGCGGCGAACTGGCCGGACTGCCAGGACCCGATGCCATGCAGCGCGCCCACGACGTGTTGTATTACGTGGGCCTGGGTGATGCCAGATACCGCCAGATGGACAGTTTCTCGCCTGGCATGCGGCAGCGCGTCAAGCTGGCTCAGGCCCTCGTCCACGATCCGGACCTGCTGCTCCTGGATGAACCAACGGCGGGACTGGACCCGACAGGTCGCGAGGACATGCTGTCCCTCATGTGTGACCTCTCGGCCCACCGCGGCATCAGTCTCCTGGTGTCGTCTCATGTGCTGCCTGATATCGAGCGGACCTGCACCCGCGTGATCATGCTCGACAGGGGTCGCGTTGTGGCGGACGGTCCTACATCGGTACTGATGGGTACCACCGATGCGCAGTTCGATGTCCGTGTGAAACGCGGGACCGACGTGCTGGTGGCCGTCCTGCTTGAGGCCGGCGCTGTCTGCGAGGAGCGGGAGGGCGGTGTGCTTCGCGTGTCGCTACCGGTTGGGGGCACGGCCCGCGAGATTTTCGCGTGCGCCCGGCGGGCCGGCCTGCAGGTTCGTCTTCTGCAGCCTGTGGTGCCAACGCTGGATGACGCATTTGCCCGCGTGCTCCGACAAGGACGATAGAGAAGCCAGTGCCGATTCATGAACAGGCGTATCGCCGGTATGCCGGTCGGCGACAGCGAGGCGGTGGATGGCGGGTCATTGCTCGACGGGGAGTGGCGTCAGGACTCCGGGACCGACGACTGGTCGCACTGCTGCTCCTGGCGTGGGCGCCCTTCCTGGTCCGCGCGGCCCAGATCTATGCGGCAGCCAATCTGCAGCAGGCGACCTTTCTGGCCGTGTCCGCCCAGACCTTTCGGGCCTTCATTGGCCAACAGGCGACCTTCCTGTTCTTCGTGGCCGTCTACGTGGGGGCCGGACTGGTTGCCGATGACAGGCGGGCAGGCGTGCTTCCGGTTTACCTGGCCAAGCCGCTCAGCCGGACCGAGTATCTCGTAGGCAAGTTGGCGGTCCTCGTCACCTTCCTGCTGGCGGTCTCCTGGTTGCCGGCGATGGGGCTACTGGTCTGGCACCTCGCCCTCTCCGGCACAGCGTTGCTGCGCGCCAGCCCTCACGTGATGCCGGCAATTGCCAGCCTCAGCCTGATCGAGGTCGTCGTGGCCGCCGTTCCCATGCTGGCGCTCTCCTCGCTGTCTGAAAGCCGGAGGTTCGTGGCGGTGCTCTATGCTGGCGTGGTGCTGCTGTCGAGTGGGTTGGTGACGACAGTTCGGCATGCCACCGGACACCACGCGTGGTCCTGGCTGTCGCCAGAACACGCGCTGGCGGCTGTGGGCGACAGGCTCTTCCACCTGTCGTCACCACTCGGCGGGCAGGCCGGTCCTGCGGCCCTCGCGCTGGCTGGTATTGTGGCCGCGTCGTGCCTGGTGCTCCGTCATACCATTCGCGCGGATGTGGAGGTGGGCGAGTGAGTGCCAGGCCTGCCGTCGTTTCGGCCGACCACCTGTCCCGGTGGTTCGGCACCGTGTCGGCACTCAGCGATGTCACTGTCGACGTGCCAGGAGGCATCACGGCGCTGCTCGGTCCGAACGGCGCGGGCAAATCGACACTCCTGAAACTGGTCACGGGACAGATGCGACCGAGCCGAGGGGCGGTGAAGGTGCTGGGTGAAGTGGCGTTCGGGAATGCCGGGCTGTACCAGCGGGTGGGCCTGGCCCCCGAACACGATGGCTTCTACGAGGGCATGACGGGCCGTGAGTGGGTGTCGGCTCTCCTGACCCTGCATGGTGGACCAGGCAGCGACGTGGAGGTGGCGACGGGGCGAGCACTCGACTCGGTTGGTCTCGATGAGGTGGCAGACCGCCGCATTGGAACCTACAGTCGCGGCATGCGTCAACGCCTGAAGCTGGCTCAGGCGATGGCCCATCAGCCAGATCTGCTGGTGCTGGATGAGCCACTGTCAGGCCTGGACCCCCTGAGCCGTCGTCACATCATGTCGCTTCTGCGGGACTGGGCGGCGACGGGGCGGAGCGTGCTGCTGTCGAGCCATGTGCTGCACGAAGTGGAGGCGCTGACCGGAAACATCGTGCTGCTGCATCAGGGGCGGGTGCTGGCCGAAGGCGACATCCACGAGGTGCGTGCCCTGATCGACGCGCACCCACACCAGGTCCTGGTCCGGGCGCGTGAACCACGTGCGCTGGTGGAACGTCTCGCGGGACAGCCTGGCGTGCTCAGTGTCCGACTGTCGTCTGAAGCCGTGACGGTGGAAACCTCGATGCCGGACGACCTGTACGACCTCCTCACGGCACTGGCCGCCGACGCCGCGCCTGGCGAGATTCAGGGCGTTTCGTCGCCAGATGACACCTTGCAGGCCGTGTTCAGCTACCTGGTGCGGCAGTGACCACCCCCCGCGTGGTCCCTTTTGTCATGGCGACTGGTCGTGTGTTCAGCCTGGCCATGAGCCGGAAGCTCACTCCGTCCAGGATCAGTTGGCTGATCGCCATGGGGCTCCTGCCGGTGCTGGTGGCGATTGCGATGCGCGGGTATGGACCCCAGGGTGGCCCTGTGGATGCGCCGGCAGGCATACCCATGGCGTATGGCACGCTCGTCTGGGCTGCCTACGTGCGGTTCGTCATCCCCGTCATCGGGATGTGGCTGGGAACGGGCATCATCGGAGACGACGTTGACGGGCGGTCACTCGTCTATCTCGCCATTCGCCCTGTGGCACGCGGGGCCGTGCTGGTGGGTGGCTATCTGGCCTATCTGGTGGTGGCCGGTGCGACCGTGCTGCCATCCATCCTGCTCTGCTCATTCGCGCTCATTCCTGTGGCGGCCATGCCGGAGACCTTTCCCCTGGTCCTGGTCGATCTCGCGGTCGCGCTCGTGGGACTGGCTGCGTATGGGGCGGTGTTCGCTGCCGTTGGCGCCGCGTTCAGACGACCGCTCGTGCTCGGGTTGCTGTTCGTGATTGGCTGGGAGCCACTCGTGTTGCTGTTGCCTGGGAGTATCAAGAGAGCGTCTCTGGCGATGTACCTCCAGTCGATGGTCCCGCATCCGGCTCCGACAGCCGAATCGGCCCTGTTGCCGCAACTGGTGGTCCGTGAGGTGCTGGGACCGACAGAGGCCATGACCAGTCTGGCCCTGCTTTCTCTCCTGGCCCTGTGGGCGGGTGCCAAGGCCCTGTCCAGACGGGATCTGTGAGGAACCTGCCGCCCGGAGCTGCGTATATTCAGCAGGAGCCATGGCAACGACAAGGAATACCCGGCTGTTCTTGGGCCTGACCGGAGGGGTACTGGCCCTCGGGGTCGCGGTCGGTCTGGCCGTGTCCTACGGCAGGCCAGGACGGCCCGGGCAGAGTGTCGTGCTGACGTCTGACCTGCAATACCTGCCTGCAGACGCCAGGATTGTGGCGGCCGTGGACCTTCGAGCCGTTCGTCGTTCCCCGATGCACCGGGTCCTGGCCTCGCACCACCGGGCCGGACAGCACCCGGATTCGCCTTTCATGCGACTTGGGCTGAATCTTGAACTGGAAGTCGAAGCGCTGCTGATGGCCACCGTAACGATGGCTGGAGCCGGTCAGCGCCCGGACACGCTGGTGCTGGTGCGAGGGCCCATCGACGTGGGGCGCCTGCAGGCCCATCTGACCGGGCAGAGCGGCCAGATGTCCGACTACAAGGGGATTCGTGTGGTGCGCTTTTCGGGAGCCGGGGACGAGGCGCTGATGGTCGCGCTGCTCAGCCCCACGCTGCTGGCTGTGGGGCGCTCCGATACCGTCACGCTGTCGATTGACAGGGCTGATGGTCTCAACCTCACGTCCAACGAGACCCTGATGCGTTCTATTCGGGGGGTCGCCGGTGGAGATGTGTGGGCCGTCGGCCGGGCCGATGCGTCCTCCACGGAGAGCCGGCTGTCGTCGCTGCCCGCGGGGACCGTGTTTGCGGCCACCGTACGGGTCGAGCACGGTATCGAGGGCAGTATCCGCACCGAGGCGCAGGACCAGAAGGGGGCGGACAACATCCGAGACCTGATGCAGGGGATGGTGGCTCTGGCGCGCCTCCAGACAGCAAGGCACCCTGAGCTGGAAGCGGCTGTGAATTCGCTGCAGCTGACCACGCGCGGCACCGTTGTGACCGCATCATTTGACGTCCCGGTGGGGGCTCTCGAGGCAGTGATGCCCAAGCCGCCGGGCCTGCCCAGTCCTCCTGGGCCTGCCACGCCCTAACGCCCGGTCTCGCGCTCGGTGAGGGTGGAGTCGAGAAACGCGCTCACGGCCGCAGTCACGTGAGCCGGCATTTCCACGAATTCAAGGCCTGAGCGATAGGTCACCACATCCTGAAACACGTCCGAGATGCGTGAATGGGCCACGCGGCCTTTCACCACGACCGAACGCTCGCCCAGCGACAGTCGCAGCTCGTGCAGGGAGTCAAGGTGGAGCGGGAACTGTGTCTCCACCTGTACGCCGTGCCGGCCCAGCTCCACGATGACCAGCGGTTCGTACCGCATGATTTCCCCGCGCGGTTCCCCCAGTAGTGGAAGCCGTGACGCTGTCCGTTTTTCATCTGCCATGGCCGCGACTATACACCTCAGGTGGCGCGTCAGTTCATGGCCGGAATGGTGCGAAGGGGAAACGCCTCGAAGTCGTCGTCCATCTGTTGGAAGGTGTCGACGTCGAGGTCCTGATCATCTGGCTCCGGTGTCCAGGTCATCACAGGAATGGCACAGGTGTCGATGTCCAGCTTCAGCATGGTCAGCAACTGGCAGGCGTCGAGGTCGAACTCGTGGGTACAGAGCACGATGAGGTGGGGGAGTACCTTGCGGATCTCTGTATAGGCGCGGCCGGTCGACTCCACGAAGACCATGTCGTAATGCCCGTCAGTCAGTTGGCTGTCCAATTGGCCCAGCATCCCGGGATGGCCGTTGACGATGACCACCTTCTGAGAGGGTTCCAGGGTGTGGGGATGCGAGGCGGTGAGCGGCAAGGGAGTGACCATTGCCTGTCTGCAATTCAGGAAACGTGCCACAGCCATGATCCACGGCCGCCTTCGTAATTGAAGGGGGTTTGCGTTGGGCACAGGCAGTGGAGTCAGTCGTGGACAGCCCATGCTGACGGAATTCCGGACCTGGTGACGGCACCCGGGCGAGGGCTGTACACGCAAAGAGGGGAGCTGATGCTCCCCTCTTTGCTCGTCGAACGGTGCGCCCGGGACCGGACAGTCCAGTCCCGGGTCGTTCTGTCGGTGGCTAGAACAGGAACTTCACCACCACATAGGCGTTGGTGCCGTCCTCGAAGAGGTCGGCCATCTTGAAGCGCGGATCGCGCGACTTCTCGCCGTCAGGCGTTGCGGCGATCAGTGCATCCACGTTGTACCCCTTGGTGAGGTCCGTGTGGCTCAGGTCAATCAGGGCTGAGCCACGATCCGTGCCCGCGCCGCGGTTGACGTAGTTGAAGATGTGGCGGGCCGTCTTCTGGTTGAAGAGGTTCGTCACATTGAGTTCCACGCGCAGCTTCGAGTGGCCCACGGCCTTGAACTCGTGCGAGGCGAGGAAGTCGGTGCGGGTCAGCACGGGCGTGCGGCCGAGGTCGCCACGACCGTAGACGAAGACGTCCGCGCCGTTGGTCGTCGTCACATACGTGGTGATCGGCGTGCCGCTGGCGCCATAGAAGAACGCACCGACACTGGTCCCGAAGGGCAGCTGGTAGGAGCCGTAGAGCTTCACGACGTGCGGACGGTCCGTGGCCAGACGGCCCTGCGGATCGAGGTTGCCCCGCGAGTCATACAGGATTTCGTCGAGGTCCCAGTAGCGGTTGACGTTGCCGCCAGGACGGGCAATGGAACCAGCCTGCTGCTGGGCAGCTGACGAAGAGACACCGGTCGTGGGCGTGGTCACTTCGTCGGAGGCGGCCAGGCCGGAGTAGTTGCCATAGAGACGGCTCAGCGTGTAGTTCGCGCTGAAGAACCAGTTGTTCGCCAGGCGACGGTTGAAGCCGACTTCCAGGGCGTCGTACTTGCGGACAGGACGCGGCGTCGGCTGGCCGAGCGGCGTCGCCGTGTACGGGAACTGGATGGCCGTATCGCGCTTGCCGGGGTTGCCGATCAGGTAGCCCTCGTCGCCCGTCGGGGTCATGTAGCCGATGTCCTCGATGGTTTCGCGCAGGTTGTTGTGGATGTAGCGGACCGAGAGCATGCCCTTGCTGCCGAGGGCGTACTCCACGCCACCGCTGATGCTGTCCTGCGACATCGGTTCGATGTCCGGATCAATCGTGTCGAACGAGGACACGACGCGGCGGTCGCGGCAGCTCCCCTGGTTCACCCAGAGGTCCCGACCGGGCTTGTTGGTCAGGCTCAGGCTGTTCAGGTCCGTGGTGTCGAGGCCACGGTAGTAGATGCACCACTGCTCGGCGCCGAACGAACCACGCGACAGTTCGTACTTCGTCCAGTCGTAGTAGCGGCCCCAGCTGCCGAAGGCCTTCATGCGGCCGTCGCCGAACACGTCATACGCCGCACCAAGTCGCGGCGCGAGCTTGTCGGCGAAGCCGAAGTCGAACGCGTACTTCTGCACTTCCGGACGGAACGTCGGGACCTGCTCCTTTTCCGCGCGGATGCCGGCGTTCACGGTCAGGCGGTTCCCGATGGTCCACTGGTCCTGCGCGTAGAGCGACAGAATGTTCGCGCCAACCTTGCCCGTAATGCGGCGGTCATTCACTTCGTAGTAGCCGTGCTGGCCACGGCCAAGGTTCTGACCGTTGAAGGTGAAGCTGCGGTCCCAGAACAGGAACACATAGCCGCCGGGGTAGTAGGAGTTGACGTCGTTTTCGGTG
>JAKFYA010000265.1 GCA_021731095.1 Acidobacteriota bacterium
CCACCGACCTGGCTCTGCTGAAGATCAACGCCAAGGGCCTGCCCACCATTCCCTGGGGCGATTCGTCGAAGCTGAAGGTCGCCGAATGGGTGCTGGCCATCGGCAACCCCTTCCAGCTGAACCAGACCGTCACCCTGGGCATCGTGTCTGCCGTGGGCCGGCGCGTGGGCATTTCGGCCTATGAAGACTTCATCCAGACCGACGCCGCCATCAATCCGGGCAACTCGGGTGGCGCACTGATCAACGCACGCGGCGAACTGATTGGCATCAATACCGCCATCTTCAGCCAGAGCGGTGGCTATCAAGGCATCGGCTTCGCGGTGCCCAGCAACCTGGCACGCCGGGTCATCGACGACTTCCTGAAGTATGGCGAAGTCCGGCGCGGTTCGATCGGCTACGTCGAAGTGCTTCCGGTCACGCCGCAGATTGCCGAGCAACTCGGTACACCGGGCGTGCAGGGGCTGTTCGTGAACCGGATGAGCCGGTCGTCCAGTGCCGCGCAGGCCGGCATCACACCTGGCGACATCATCACCGCCTGCAACGGCACGGCGGTCGTGGACCCCTCTACGCTGCTTCGCCTGATACAGGACGCCAGAATCGGCGGCACCGTCACGCTGCGCGTCCTGCGCGAGGGGCGTACGCGTGACATCCAGGTGCCAGTCCAGTCGAGCGTCGCGCGGCCCGCGCGCTAGAGCCGCATGCATCTGCCTGACGCGCTCGCAGGCTGGCTGACAGGGCATGGCGTGCGCATCGCCGTCATTGCCGCGCTGGCCTACGTCACCACACGCCTGACCGCCGCGGCCGCCCGGCGTTTCGAGGCCGAGGCCGGCCGAGGCCTCGACGGCCATGCCACCGAGCGCGTGCGACGCGTGCAGACGCTGGCCCGTACCATTCAGAAGGCCCTCGTGGTGCTGGTCACGGCCATGGCCGGCCTGATGATTCTTCGGGAGGTGGGCGTCGACATCACTCCCGTTCTCACCGGCGCGGGTGTCGCCGGCCTGGCCGTCGGCTTCGGTGCCCAGACCCTGGTGCGCGACGTCATCTCGGGCTTCTTCCACATCGTCGAAGACCAGGTGCGCGTGGGCGACCTCGCCGTCGTCAACGGCCAGAGCGGCGTGGTCGAGGAGCTGAACCTGCGCACCATCGTGCTGCGCGACTTCGACGGTACCGTCCACATCTTCCCCAACGGCGAAGTGAAGACGCTGGCCAACCGGTCGAAGGACTACTCCTACGCGGTGTTCACCGTGGGTGTCCGTGCCGATGCCGACACCGACGCGGTCAGCGCCGTCATCCGCGACGCCAGCGCGACCGTTATGGCCAAGGCGCACTTGGCCACCAGCATCCTGGAACCGGTTGACGTGGCCGGCGTGGAGGAACTCTCGGCCGGACAACTGGTCATCAGGGCGCGCATCAAGACGCTGCCGCTGAAGCAGTTCGAGGTGGGACGCGAGGTACGGCGCGAGCTGGCCCATCGCCTCGCGGCGGCCGGCATTGACCTGCCAGCGAACCGTGTGGATGTGCGGGTTGAGGGGCTCGACGATCTGCTGAAGCTGATGGGCCCGCGAGGCTAGGCGCCGATGCCTGCGCCGGCATCCGAGCGCAGCGACTGCACGACCGCCACGATGTCGGCATCCGCAATCGTTTTCCGATCGTCCGCAATCGACATCAGCGACCGATAGACCTCGACAATTTCATCACCTTCGAGGCTCAGTCCGAGATCCGCGCAGCGCTTCTGGACCGCGTGGCGACCCGAGTGCTTGCCCAGCACCAGTGGATCCCACGGCGCGCCCACGTCTTCGGCACGCATGATCTCGTAGGTGCGGCGGTCCTTCAGAATCCCGTCCTGGTGAATGCCGGCCTCGTGCGCGAAGGCATTGCGGCCGACGATGGCCTTGTTGGCCTGGACGCTCTGGCCCGTCAGGTGCGTCAACAGCTGGCTGGCCGGCCACAGTTGACGGGTATCCACACCGGTCTCGAACGGCAGCCGGTCCTGACGGGTCCGGATGGCCATCACAATCTCTTCAAGCGCGGCATTGCCGGCACGTTCGCCAATGCCGTTGATGGTGCACTCAACCTGTCGTGCGCCCGCTTCAACAGCCGTCAGCGTGTTCGCCACGGCCAGTCCCAGGTCGTCATGGCAGTGGGCGCTGAAGATCACGTGGTCGGGTGCGCTCACCTTGGCAATGACCGCCCGGAAGAAGTGGCCAATCTCGTCCGGTGTGGAATAGCCGACCGTGTCGGGAAGATTGATGGTGGAGGCGCCCGCCGCAATGGCCGCATCGATCACGCGGCAGAGAAAGTCGACATCGCTCCGCAGGGCGTCCTCGGCCGAGAACTCCACGTCATCCGTGAACTGACGCGCAAACCGCACGTTCTCCGTCGTGGACTCCAGGCAGGCCTCGCGCGAGATGCCGAGCTTGGCTCTGAGATGCAGGTCCGACGTGGCGATGAAGGTGTGGATACGCGGATTGGCCGCTGGCTCAATCGCCCAGGCCGCGCGTTCGATGTCGCCCTTCCGGCAGCGCGCCAGCGCCGTGATGATGGGGCGCCGAATCTCGGTGGCAATCAGGCGGACCGCCTCGGCATCCGCCGGCGAGGCGATTGGAAAGCCGGCCTCGATGATGTCCACGCCGACACGGTCCAGCAGTCGGGCGAGCTCCAGCTTCTCGTCTACCTTGAGCGAAAAGCCCGGCGCCTGTTCGCCGTCCCGCAAGGTTGTGTCGAAGATCCGGATTCGCTGACTACCCATGTTGCCTCCACAGACAGTAGAGCGGAATGTATGTATAATGTCAAAGTGATGTTCATTACGTTTTCATCACTACATCTTATGAGCCACACAGCATGGAACTGAGCGAACTCCGGGTCTTCCTGAAAGTCGCGTCGGAGCGCAGCTTCTCGCGCGCGGCCATGAAACTGCACCGGACCCAGCCGGCCGTGAGCCAGTCGATCCGACGGATCGAAGAGTCCATCGGGGAGCGCCTTTTCGATCGCAGCACGAAGGATGCAACGCTCACCGAAGCGGGTCGCCTGTTGCGCGAGTACGCCGAACGCCTCCAGCGACTGGCCGAAGAAGCCAGCACCGCCGTGAAGGATCTGCGCGACCTGCGGCGGGGCCGCGTGCTCATCGGCGCCAACGAAGCCTCGGTCCACGCCCTGCTCCCGCTCATCGCGCGCTTCCGCGAGGCGCACCCGATGGTGCACGTCGAGGTGCGCCGCGTACCGGCGCGACAGATTGGCGCGGAAGTAGCCCAGGGCAGCCTGGACTTCGGCATCCTCACCTTCCAGCCGAGCGAAGACAACCTGAAGTCGGTGGTGCTCGGTCACGACGAGATGGTGATGCTGGTGCATCCCGATCACCCGCTGGCCGGCAGCAAGTCCGTTACGCTGGCCGAGTGCGCGCGTCAGACCGTCATTGCGCACAACGATCCGTCACATGTCCGCGAGCGCGTGCTGCAGCAGTTCCAGCAGGAGGGCATTCCGGCCCGGATTCTGATTTCCCTGCCGAGCCTTGAAGGCATCAAGCGCGCCGTGGCCATGCAGCTCGGCGTCGCCGTACTGCCGCGGCGATGCGCCGAAGCGGAAATTGCGCGGCGGGAACTGGTGGCGCTGCCGATGCCGGACCTGAAGCTCCGCCGTCAGGTGCGGCTGGTCTATCGCAAAGCGGGCCACCGGTCGCACGCGGCGACCGCTTTCCTCGGACTGCTCAGCCCTGCAGCGCCCGCCCGCAAGCGGAAGGCCTCCGTCGGCGCTACGACTGAAACTGCGTGATGTAGGGGAGGTGCGCCGCCACGGCGCGAACCTCCTCGAACCGATCGAGCAGCATGCCCGTGGTGTCCCACGCGCCCGAACGGAACGCATCGCGTACCGCAGCCGGCATGGACACCGCCATCTGCTGATCGGCCCAGGCGCAGGTCATCGACTCCAGGTCAACCTTCACCTCGACCGAAGGGTTCACCTCGATGGCCGCCATGAGCCGCCGCACATCCTCGGGTGAGGCCGTGACGCACGGCATGCCAATCACCACCGAGTTGCCGAAGAAGATTTCGGCGAACGACTCCCCCACAATCGCCTGCACTCCCCAGCGCAGGATGGCCTGCGGCGCATGCTCGCGCGAGGAGCCACAGCCGAAGTTGCGGTTCACCACGAGCACCGACGCCCCCTGGAACCGCGGGTCGTCGAACGGGTGCGGCGCGCCGGCTGCCGTGGCGGCCTTGCGGTCGTCCTCGAACACATGGTCCTGCATCCCGTCGAACGTGATGGCCCGCAGGTAGCGGGCCGGAATGATCCGGTCCGTATCGATGTCGTCGCCGGCCACGCTGAGCGCGCGCCCGGTCACCGCCTGTATCCGCACGATCGCCATTAGCGCACCATCTCCCTGACGTCGACGACTTCACCGGCCACGGCAGCCGCGGCCACCATGGCGGGGCTCATCAGCAGGGTGCGACCCGTGGGACTGCCCTGGCGCCCCTTGAAGTTCCGGTTGGACGACGACGCGCACACCTGCCGGCCATCAAGCTTGTCGGGGTTCATCCCCAGACACATCGAGCACCCGGCCTCGCGCCACTCGAAGCCGGCGGCACGGAACACCTCGTGCAGCCCCTCTTTCTCGGCCTGCTCGCGCACGCCGGCCGACCCGGGCACAACCAGCGCCTTGACATGTGCCGCGATGTGGCGGCCGCGCACCACGTTGGCCGCCTCGCGCAAATCCGACAGCCGGCCATTCGTGCAGGAACCGATGAAGGCGACATCCACCCTGGTGCCGGCCATCGCCTGGCCCCCGGTGAAGCCCATGTACTCCAGCGCGTCGGCGACCGCCGGACGATCGGCCTCGGCGACGCCCGCCGCCGACGGCAACTGCTCGCCCACGCCCACCGACTGCTCGGGGTTCACGCCCCAGGTCACCACCGGCGTGAGCGCCGAGCCGTCAATTTCCACATCGTCGTCATAGACGGCGTCGGCATCCGACCGGAGCGACCGCCACCAGGCTTTCGCCCGCTCGAACGCGTCGCCCTGCGGGGCGAAGGGCCGACCCGCGATGTACGTGAAGGTGGTCTCGTCCGGGTTCACATAGCCCACACGGGCGCCGCCCTCGATGGCCATGTTGCAGATGGTCATGCGCTCGTCCATCGACATGCGGTCGAGCACCTCCCCGGCGAACTCGTAGGCATAGCCCACGCCGCCGCGCACGCCGAGTCTGCGGATGATGGCCAGCACCACGTCCTTGGCGAACACACCAGGCTGCAGACGTCCGGTGACGCGGATGCGTCGCACCTTCAGCGGCTCCATCGCCAGACACTGCGTCGCCAGCACGTCGCGCACCTGCGAGGTGCCGATGCCGAACGCAATGGAGCCGAACGCCCCGTGTGTCGAGGTGTGGCTGTCGCCGCACGCGATGGTCATGCCGGGCTGGGTCAGCCCCATCTCTGGTCCGACCACGTGCACGATGCCCTGGCGCTGGTCGCCCAGGTTCCAGAGCGACAGTCCGAAGTCCGTCGTGTTCCGCTCGAGGGCCGACATCATGCCCTCGGCCATCACGTCCAGGAAGGGGCGTGCGCGCTCGCGGGTGGGCACGATGTGATCCACGGTGCCGAACGTGCGGTTCGGAAAGGCGACCGTCCAGCCACGTTCACGCAACGCATCGAACGCCTGTGGGGTGGTCACCTCGTGAATGAGGTGAAGGCCGATGAAGAGCTGGGTCTGCCCGGTAGGCAGCGTGCGGACCGCATGGAGGTCCCACACTTTTCTGAGGAGTGTCTGTCCCATGTCTGATCCAGTAGACACAACCTGTCGACATAATGTCAAAGTGATACTTATTACCGTTACATCACATTTGCTTATGATGAACCGGATTGCGATCTGCCCCCGGATTCCGGGCGGCACCGACGTCCCGACACCGAGGGGTGCGACGCCACCCAGTATCGCCATGGGCGATCCTGCCCCACCGAAATGCCGATGCGCGGCCCGGTGACCACCGCGCCTATAGCCAGCCCCCGGTCCACGATGCGGAGCGCGCCCGACCAGAGCGGCATGGCGTTCTGGCGAGCCCCGATGCCCAGCGCCCGCGTCAGATTGCCCGGACCGCGGCAAAGGTCGCGGTCGGGCACCGCGCGACACGCTGACGCCGAACGGCCGTGCATGCGTCTGGCGCGCATCAGCGCAATTCCGTCCAGCGGCTCAAGGGCCCGGATGAGCACGGCTGCAGGGAATCCGACGGCCTCTGTGACCGCGTTCACCAGGTAGTGCATGCCGTAGTTGAAGTAGACGTAGGTCAGGCCGGGCGGTCCGTAGAGGGGCGCGTTGCGCGCCGTGCGTCCGGCGGATGCGTGGCAGGCCGGATCGTCTTCGCCGATATACGCCTCTGTCTCGACAATCAGGCCCGAGGCGCATCCGTCTGGCGAGTCGTGCACGAGCACTTTGCCGAGCAGCGCCTCGGCCACGCGCAGCGTCGGCTGGGCGTAGAAATCGGGCGGGAGCGGCTCAGTCTTCCGTGTACGCACGACCACGGCCGGCGGCCAGCACCGCTCTGAGCGCCACGCCCGTGTGCGAGTGCGCCAACTCGGCCACCTGTTCAGGCGTCCCCACCGCCACAATCTGACCGCCATCGCGCCCGCCCTCAGGCCCGAGATCCACGACGCGGTCGGCCGTCTTGATGACGTCCAGATTGTGCTCGATGACCAGCAGGGTGTGTCCGGCCTCCACCAGCTTGCGAAACGCCGCCAGCAGTTTGGCAATGTCGTCGAAGTGCAACCCCGTGGTGGGCTCGTCCAGGATGTACAGGATCCGGTCGCCGCCCATCGTCACCAGGTGCGAGGCAATCTTGATGCGCTGCGCCTCGCCCCCCGAGAGCGTCGTGGCCGGCTGTCCCAACCGCAGATAGCCCAACCCCACTTCGTCCAGCACCTGCAGCCGACGAAGCACCTTGGACGAGGAGGCAAAGAACGTGAGCGCCTCGCGCACGGTCATCCCCAGCACCTCGTGCACGTTCTTGCCGCGATAGGTCACCTCGAGCACCTTCGGCTTGAACCGCTTGCCGTCGCACTCGTCGCACGGCACAGCCACGTCGGCGAGGAACTGCATTTCCACGGTCACTTCGCCTTCGCCCTGGCAGGTCTCACAGCGCCCGCCGGGCACGTTGAACGAGAAGTGGCTGGCCGTGAGGCCCCGCGACCGCGCCTCCTTGGTGAGCGCGAAGAGTTCGCGGATGGGGTCGAACGCCTTGAGGTAGGTGACCGGGTTCGAGCGCGGCGTGCGGCCGATGGGTGTCTGGTCCACCAGAATCGTGTCGGAGATGTAGTCCAGCCCGTCCAGTGACCGGTGCGCGCCGACGCGACGGTCCCAATCGCCTTTCGCACGCTTGATGGCGGCGTAGAGCACGTCGTGGACCAGGGTGGACTTGCCGGACCCGCTCACGCCGGTCACGCACGTGACGGCGCCCAGCGGAATCTCCAGATCCACATCTTTGAGATTGTGCTCGGTGGCGCCCTTCAGGCGAATCTTCTGCCCGGTGCCCTTGCGGCGCGCGGACGGCACCGGAATGGAGAGTTCGTGGCGCAGATACTTGCCCGTCAACGACCGCTGGTCTTCCAGCAGCGCGTCGAGGGTGCCTGAGAAGATCACCCGGCCGCCCTGTTCGCCGGCACCGAGCCCGATGTCCACGATGTGATCCGCCACGCGGATCATGTCTTCGTCGTGCTCGACCACCAGCACCGTGTTGCCCTGGTCGCGCAGCTTGCGCAGGATACCGATGAGCCGCTGGTTGTCGCGCGAGTGCAGGCCGATGGAGGGCTCGTCCAGGACGTAGAGCGTGCCCACCAGTGCCGAGCCAAGGGAGGTGGCCAGATTGATGCGCTGCGACTCGCCGCCCGACAGCGTGGACGACAGCCGGTCGAGCGACAGGTAATCAAGTCCCACGTCACTCAGAAACGAGAGTCGCCGCTGCACCTCGCGCAGTACCTTGTCCGCCACGGCGGCATCCTTCGGCGAGAGGACGAGCTGCTCGAAGAACCCCTGCGCATCGCGCACCGTCAGGGCCGACACCCAGTCGATGGTCTGCCCCCCCACGCGCACGTCCCGCGCTTCGCGGCGAAGGCGTGCGCCCTGGCACTCCGGACATGTCTGGTAGCCGCGATACTTGCTGAGAAACACGCGGACGTGGACCTTGTACTTCTTCTTGTCGAGCCCGCGGAAGAAGCCGCGCACCCCTTCCCACCCCTCGCCACCGTCCATGACGAACCGGCGCTCGTCGTCGGTCAGCTCGACCCACGGCACATCCAGACGCAGCGTCGTCTTCTTCGCGGCCCGTTTCAGCTCGGCCAGGTTGGTCCGGTAACTGGGTCGCGTGAACGGGTCAATGGCACCCTGGGCGATGGATTTCGAGGGGTCCGGAATGACCAGCGTGTCATCCAGTTCCACGATGTTGCCAAAGCCATGGCAGGTCGGGCACGCACCGAACGGGTTGTTGAACGAGAACAGGCGGGGCTGCGGCGTTTCGTAGACGATGTTGCAGGTGCGGCAGTCGAACCGTTCGGAGAACACCAGCCGCGATGGCTCACCCGTCTCCCCCGCCTCCGGCAGCACCAGGGCAAACGCGGCCCCGCCACCTTCGCGGTAGGACACCTCGACTGAGTCGGTCAGGCGGCTGCGGACGTCGCCCTCCACCTTCACGCGGTCCACGATGACGGCTAGGCTGGTGCGATCGGCCAGCGACGCCAGCTCGACCTCTTCAAACGGCAGGGCCCGGCCACCCACGAGCAATCGGCCGAAACCGCGTCGACGCAGCAGCTGGATGGTTTCCGCCACGGCCCCGGTTCGCGGCTGGGCACTGGCCCGCTCGACCGCGGCGTCCACCGCCTGCTCTTCCGGCTCATCCGCCTCGGCGCCGGCTGCATCCGCGGCTTCGGCCGGCATGGCCACCACCGGCATGTCGAAGCCGATCAGCAGACGCGACCCGGTCGGCAGCAAGCCCAGGCGCTGGGCCACCACCTCGGGTGTTTCACGCTCCACTTCCACGCCGCATTGCCGGCAGATGGTGCGCCCCACCCGCGCGAACAGCAGTCGCATGTAGTCGTGGATCTCGGTGGTGGTGCCGACCGTGGAACGGGGGTTGCGGATGCTGTTCTTCTGGCGGATGGCGATGGCCGGGCTGATGCCCTCGATGCGGTCGACGTCCGGTTTCTCCATCCGCTCGAGGAACTGGCGGGCATAGGCCGACAGCGACTCGACATAGCGGCGCTGCCCTTCGGCGTAGATCGTGTCGAAGGCGAGGGACGACTTGCCCGACCCGCTCACCCCGGTGACGATGATGAGCTTGCCTGACGGCAGCGTCAGGTCGATGTTCTTGAGGTTGTGGGTGCGAGCCCCCTTGACCACAAGTGGACCGCGCGCCGCCTTTGGAGCCTGGGGCATGTCTGTCGAACCAGATCTGCGTCGATTGTCCGGAGAACGGTAAGCGGTCGATGGTACTACAGCCAGCCTGGAGCCGGCCTCCTGGACCGGACGGATCCGAACCGGGCGCAGTTGCGTCTAAGATGGGTGCCGGAGACCGGCTTACCTGATTCCTTTGAAGGAGGATGACTGATGCGCGCACTGATGGCTATCGGGCTTGTGGCCCTGCTGACCGGAACGCTCCGGGCGGAAACCGTGGAGTTGAAGGTGGGAGACCCGGCGCCGAATTTCACCCTCGGGGCATCGGACGGGAAGACCTACAAGCTGTCGGATTTCAAGGGCAAGCAGGCGGTGGTGCTGGCCTGGTTCCCGAAGGCGTTCACCCAGGGGTGCACCATCGAGTGCAAGTCGCTGGCCGAGCACGGCGACATGGTCAAGGCCTATGACGTGACCTACTTCATGGCCAGCACCGACACGGTGGAAGACCAGACCAAGTTCGCCAAGGCCAACAGCGTCACGCTGGGCCAGGGCGACAAGGCGCAGGTGGTTGAGAAGAAGGAAGCGGACTTCCCGATGCTCGGCGACCCGACCAAGGTGACGGCCGATGCCTACGGCGTGATGAAGCAGTACACGCCCACGATGGCGCTGGCCAACCGCTGGACGTTCTACATCGGCAAGGACGGCAAGATCCTGTTCATCGACAAGGCCGTGAAGCCGGCCACGTCGGCCGAGGAC